>JBFFCO010000045.1:0-5959 GCA_041559835.1 Minisyncoccia bacterium
GGCGGGGGATATTTTAATAAGTAACTTTGAATTACGAAATAGAAAAATTATTCCCTTCTTGCCATTCTTCACCTTTTCTTTGTCATTCTCGTCCGCCTGAGGCGGATAATACTCCGGCGGCCTGCCCGCCTTTGGCGGACAGGGGTGACAGGAAAAGAAATGCATAAAGTTATAGAAAAAGATATTTCGTAATTCAAAGTAAGCAATTTATTTTTTTGTAGAATTTAAAAAAATTAAGTATAATATTAATAATATGTCATTTGAAAGCGGTTTTTCACCAGAATTTTGGCAAAAAAGACTAGAAATAGAAAAGAAAGAATCTATAAAGCAAAAAAGTAAAGAGAGGCAGGGGGGGGTAATAGAAAGAGAAAAATTATTGGAAAAATTGATATTTGAAGAAGGGATGTCGGCAGAAGAGGCAAAAAAAGAGGCAGATAAAAGATTGGGCGGTGGCGAAACAATAAAGATTGATAAGTATTTAGAGGAGCAATAAATTTGGTGTATAAATAATTAAATAATAAATTTTAAATTTTCTGTCGAGAGATATCTTTTTTGTTGATAAATATACTAATCTACCCCCGCCCTTTCGGGCGGGGGTAGATTGCCTAATAAATTTATAAATCCACCCCGACCGAAAGGGCGGGGTGGATTGTAGAATGAATATATTGATTAAGAAAAACTTTTTCGCTAATTAAATAATCATAATCTTAATTAAAAAGTAATCTCAAAAGCACGATTTACTCGCCCACTTGAGCCGGTACATATTATCCCATTTTCCTGAGGAATTGGGTCGCCATATTTAGCTCCATTTGTCATATCAGGAGAAGAAGCCTGCCCCTTGTTTAGGAGATACAATTGATGCTCAAGACATGATTCAGCGGCATATATTGCCTTTGTTGATTCGCCGGTGGATACAGATGCTCTGATATTAAATAGAACTAATCCTCCGATGGTAATTGATAGGGCAAATGTGCTCATAAGGACAAGTGTTGTTATCAACATCACTTGTCCTTTTTGATTATATTTTAATTTATTATCCATAATGATTTATTGTTATTTATTGTATCATAATAATTTTTAAAATACATATTTTATTTTAAAGGTTCATACTTTTTAATTCATTCTTTCTGAATAAATCTAAACAAATTTCTTCAAAATCAAAACCGCTTTTTTTATTTCTCCCATTGTATTAAATTTACCAAATGAAAATCTTATACTTCCCCTCACTTGCTCACCACTCAATCCCTGGGCCGAAAGAATATAAGAAGGAGTAATTGCCCTTGATGAACAGGCCGAACCAGCAGAGACGGCCAACCCCTTCAAATCCAATAATATCAACAACTCATCAGATTTACTTTTTGGAAATTGAATATTCAAAATATGAGGAACAATTTTTTCATTCCCTGAGTTTAATATCAAGTTTGGGCTTGTCTTCTTTAACTCTTCTATAAAATATTTTGATAATTTATCTATTTTATCAATAGATTTCTCTTGATTTTCTCCAATCAAATCTACCGCCTTAGCCAAGCACATTGCTCCAAAAACATTTTCCGTTCCCGCCCGAAGTTTATATTCTTGGTCGCCACCAGTGATAATAGGAGAAATATTAACTGAATTTTTTATAATCAATCCACCTATCCCCTTTGGGGCAAATATCTTATGTCCGGAAAAAGAAATCATATCAACACCCAACTCATCAATTCCACCCTTCAAATAATGAATATATTGTGTGGCATCAGTATGAAAAATTGGTCTCTCTCCCCATTGATTCTTTATTTTTTCCAACCCCCTACTTATTTCCTTAATTGGCTGAATTACCCCTGTTTCATTATTTGCAGTCATTACAGAAATTAAAATGGTATTTTCTTTAATAGCTGATAAAACATCTTTCGCCACTATCTTGCCAAATTTATTTGGCTTTATTAGTGATACTTCTGCCCCCTTTTTTTCTAAATCCCTTATTGTTTTTAGGACTGATTTGTGCTCTATTTCAGAAGAAATAATATGTGGGTTTTTTTCTTTTTGAGAAATAAAAAAATCAATTACTCCGCGAATTGCTAAATTATTTGATTCTGTCGCCGACCCAGTAAAAATAACTTCTCTTGGTTGGCAAAGAAAAAAATCTGCTATCTTCTGCCTTGATTGATCTAATATTGCCAATGATTTTTGGCCGAAATAATGAATGCTGGATGGATTTCCAAATTCATCAAATCCTTTTTTGGCAAAAGATAGTATTTTTTTATCTATTGGGGTAGATGCCGCATTATCCAAATATATTCTCTTCATTTTTTGATTATATCATTTTGTCGCATAAGATGGCAAATAATAATATAATAAATAATATTTTTTAAAAATATGTTTTATTCTCCATTTTTTCATTTTTGCAAACAAAGACATTATTTTATGATGTATTCTATAAATTCCTTGCCAAAATCTGAAATTTTAACCAAAAGACCGTTTCCATGTCCCATCTGAGGACTAGTAATATCTTTTAACAACCCAGCATGAATCAAATTATTTATAACTATCACATCATCATCTCGCCCATATTTTATAATTTTATTATTGCCAAGAGTTTGTTCGTTGATGAGATTTCTTAAAATATTTATATCATTTTCACTTAATTGATTAGATGTGTGAATCATTTTTTCTAAAGGATAATTTTTTTTATCATTTGATTTGGTAAATCTTATAAATATATTTTTCAAAACAATTCTTTTTGATTCATTCCTTTCCCTTATGTATTTTTCTAAAATATAAACAAATCCGTCTTGAAAGGTTTTTTCTTTTAGTGTGTCCTGTATAAATATTTTAGGATTATCTTTTATTATCTCTATAAATTCAAGTGCTCTTTCTTGTCTCATTTCTATACCAGTCCCCAAAAAAGCTTTCGCCAAACCCCAAGCAACATTTAAAAATGGTGTGCTTGAAACTATTTGGTCGGCTATAACAATAGCACTTTTTTTAACTAATTTTTTGTTTATTTCATCCATAATATCAATAAATAATAATTTAACAAAAAAGTCCTCTCGGCAGGAATCGGACCTGCATTTCGGGATCCGCAATCCCGTGTTCTATCCATTGAACTACGAGAGGCGATAATTAAAACATAAGAAAGTTTTCTAATGCATCCAGTAAGCTATTCTCATATTCCTTCTCCGGCAAATAATTTATTAGAAAATTACCAATCTCATCCTTATTGTCCTCATAAGGAATAACTAAAAACTTTTGCCCAAACTGACTTGTTTCCAAAACCAAAAAATCCTCATCTCCTCGAGGAATAAATCCAAATCCCTCTATTTGACTAAAATTATATCTCTTCCTGCCAATATCAATTCCAAAAGAAGACATTTTCACAATAAATTTTTTCCCCTCTTGCCTATTAATGATAATATAAATAAATATGGAAAGAAAAATAATCCCCAAAAAAAGCCAATTTTTTTGAATTATTGAAATTATAATAAAAATAATAGCAATGATAAAGACAACAAAATACCAAAGAAAACCCTTTCTTTTTCTTGATTCAGTAATCGTCCAAGAAATTATAGATTTATCACCTCCTTCTTTCTTTTTCCCCCCCTCCTTACCAATACTTCCACGAACTAACTGATTTTCTTTTTTTCTTAAATCTATTGTTTTTTTTGAATTGGGCATATTTTATTAATAATAATTGTTAAAATCTATAACTTCAAATCAACCCTTTTCTCTTCTTTATTGATTGAGTCGATTATAAAATTATAATTTTTACCCAATTCTAATTTCTCTTTCATTTTTTCTAAATCTTCTGGCTCAGAAATTTTAATAAATCCATACAAATCATCTTTCATCTTTATCAAAACCCCTGATGGAATAAACTTATGAACTAATCCATCTATCTTCTGCCCATCTTCATACTTACCTACCTTTTTAAACCATGGATCCTCTTGAATCGCCTTAAATGATAATTTTAAATCACCCCCTCTCGTTCCAATTACCTTTGCCTGATATGACTTCTCTAATTCTAATTTTTCTAATTCCTCCCTGTGATCTCCCCAACTAATTTCTTCCAATGGAATAAATCCTGCCACCTCATCGTCTAACTTCAAGAAGGCACCGGATGATAATTTTTTAATCAAACTTCCCGTAATGATTTTTCCTGGAGGAAATTTTTCTTTAATTACCTCCTCTTTTTTCTCATCATCAACTTTTTTTTCTGAGAATATTATTTTTCCCTCCTTTGAATTAAAATCCAAAATCTTAACTGATATTTCACTACCAATTAATTTATGTAGTTCCGCTAATATTTTTTCCTTATCGCCGTCATCTACTTTTGGAAAATATTTGGAACTCATTTGAGATGTTGGAATAAATCCTTGTAGATTATTCACATGAATTATCAATCCACCACGATTTGCTACAACAACTTTTCCAATTACCGTTTCATTATTATTGATAACATCCTTAACCCACTTCCAATCTGTTTCTTTGTCGGCCTCTCTCATTGATAATTCAACAAAACCCTTCTCATTATCCAATGATGTTATTTTTGCCTGCACGACATCGCCCTTATTTAATTTGTCCAATTCCTTTTCTGATGAAATATATTCTCTTCCCCAAATTATACCACTTCCTAAGTCGCCAAGATCTAAATAGACTGCTTTTTCAGTTTTCTCTATTATCTCGCCTTCCACTAAAAGACCAATATTTAAATTGGGTGTCTTTAAAGCATGCCACCAAATTGGTTTTTGCTTGCTTGAGTTTATTTTTATTGTATTCATATTATCTTTTAGAATATCAAAAATATTCCCATAAGTCAAAATTTGCCGAAAAATAAATCATAAAATCCAATAGCCATCTTTTCCGCCACTAACCAAATTTTTTAATTCTAAAATCGTTAATATCTCAATAGTTTTTTGAGTACCCAGCCCGCACTTCTCAATTATCTTATCCATAGAGATATTTTCACCCCCTCTTATTATTTTTAAAAGCAAAATTTCATCAGTAGATAAATTTTCTAAATTTGATTTTGAATTTTTTTCTGAAATTAAAGCTATTCTGTCTTTGTCAGATAATTCTTCTAAAATATCATCAACCGAAGAGACGAGTTTTGCCCCTTGCTTAATTAAGTCATTTGGACCGATTGATTTTTGATTGAAAATTGATCCGGGCAAAGCAAAAATCTCCTTATTTTGATCAATTGCGATATTGGCAGTAATCAATGCTCCCGATCTCTCTGGTGCCTCAACAATCAAAACGCCAATTGAAAGAGCACTCACAATTCTGTTTCTTGCAGGAAATTGATGTCTTGCAGGTATTGTCTCCGGAGGGTATTCTGAAATTAAGCATCCTTGATTGGATATTTTTTTTGCCAAGCCAACATTTTCGGGCGGAAATATCTGATTTATCCCGCTACCTAAAACAGCGATTGTTTTTGCTCCTTGCTCAATTGCTGATTGGTGGGCAATCGTATCAACCCCTGATGCCAACCCGCTAATTATCGTCATTCCTGATTGAGAAATTTCAGTGGCTAATTTTTTGGCTGCTCTTCTTCCATATTCTGTCAATTTTCTAGTTCCGACGATTGCTATTTTTGGCTTATCATCAAACTCTCCTAATTTATAAATTCCAAAAGGGGGATTAAATATTTCCTTTAATGATAATGGGTAATTTTCTTCTTCTTCCATTATCAATTCAATTCCTTGTTTTTTCATTCTCTCCCAAACTTTTTCTGGGTCTAATTTTCTTTTTCTTTCTTGAATAAGGGGGATGGTTTTCAATCTTGTTTTTAATTCCTCTCTCACAAACTCATAATTATTTGATTTCCAAATATTTTCCCAACTACCATATCTTTTCTTGAGAATAGAAAGAATAGCGAAATTAGATTCACTGATTACATTTAGAAAATGATAATACATTTTTTCTGATTCGCTTGTCATAGTTTTATATTGTAATTTAATTTTTTTAGAAAAATATAATGATA
>JBFFCO010000046.1:0-5874 GCA_041559835.1 Minisyncoccia bacterium
TATCTTATCACAAATATATAATTTGTCAAGAGCAGGATTGTTTCAGAATCATCTCGTATTGGATAAGACGAATACAAAAACTTGATAAAAAATAAAATTTGATTATTATTGATATTATTAAATAATATATAAATTAGAAGAAAAATATGCCTATTACAAAATCAGCAAAAAAAGCCCTTCGTCAATCAGAAAAAAGGCGGAAGGTTAATAAGCAAAAGAAAAAGGAATTAAAGGGGGTTGTGAAGGAATATAAGAAATTGGTAGGAGCAAAAGATATCAAGAAAGCTCAAGAAAAACTTCCAATGGTTTATAAGAAATTAGACAAAGCTGCTAAGACTAATTTGATTAAGAAAAATAAGGCAAGTCGCCTTAAGTCCCGTCTAAGCAAAAAACTATCTTAACTTATTAACCGCTAATCTAATTCTTCTTAATGACTCGTTCTTTCCTAAAACATCTAAAATCTCAAATGGGCTGGCGGACTTTTCTTCTCCGCTGAGAGCAACCCTAAGAGGCCAAAGAAATTCACCCCTACCTCTTTTCTCTGCTTCGGGCATCAAAATTTTTTCTAAATTATCTTGATTAAATTCACCCTCATCTATTGATGATAATATCTCTGTCGCAAAAATTAGATTTTCTTTTGCCTCACTTTCAGATGAATTTTTCCAAACAAGAATATCCTTTTTATAATCAGGCAACTCAAAAAAGTATTTAGTTAATTCTCTTAAATCAGATAATTTTTTGATTCTTTTCAAATGAATCAAAATTATTTTTTTAATAAATTCTCTATCAGCAGAATAATCAATAAATGGAATCGCCTTTTCCACCAAATCATCAATATCCATCAATTTAATATGCTCGCCATTTATCCAATCCAACTTATCAGGATTAAAAACTGCCCCTGATTTTTGAATCTTATCAATCTCAAACTGCTCTATTATTTCCTCTATGCTCAAAACCTCCCTTGCCCCAATTCCTTTTTCTTCAGTAGGATGCCAGCCCAAAAATACAAGAAAATTAACCATTGCCTCAGGCAAATATCCATTCTCCCTATATTCCTTAACGGCCACTGATCCAAATCTTTTTGACATTTTTGATTTGTCAGATGATAAAATCAATGGCAGATGCCCAAATTCTGGTGGCGACCAACCAATCGCCTCATATATTGCTAATTGCTTTGGTGTATTAGAAATATGGTCTTCCCCCCTGATAATATGAGTTATTTTCATCTCGGCATCATCAATAACATTAGCAAAATTATAAAGGGGGTAGTCAATATTTTTGGCAATAACAATATCCCCTATCAAAGATAAATCAAATTCTATTTTTCCTCTTATTAAATCATTGAAGTGATTTTTTTTCTCGGGCATTTTCAGTCTTATCACTGGCGAAATATCAGAACTCTCTAAATTTTTCTTAATTTCATCCTCACTCAAATTTCTACATTTCCCATCATAAGAATAAACCTCACCACGAGATATCATTTCTTCTTTTTTGGCATCTAACTCTTCTTGAGAACAAAAACAATAATATGCCTTTTTTTCTTCTAAAAGTTGGTGTAAATATTTTTTATAGATATCGCCTCTTTGACTTTGCCTATATGGTCCTTCGTCCCAATTAATCCCCAACCATTTCAATGATTCCAATATATCGTTTTCATATTCTAAATTTGCCCTCTCTTTATCGGTATCTTCTATTCTCAATATTAATTTTCCTTGATATTTCTTAGCAATAATCCAATTAAAAAGAAAAACCCTCGCATTTCCAATGTGAAGCCAGCCGGTTGGCGATGGAGCCATCCTCAATCGCGGTTTTTCAATTTTCTTAATCCTTGGAGACATATTTTTGATTATCTCTATCATTTTAGCACAGAATTTTGGATATAAAAAATATAAATAAAATATATGATATAATAAAAAACAACAACTTTAATATTAATTATAACCTTATGAAAAATAACAAAAAGATAAAACTTAAAAATTATGCTCAATACAAAATAACCCAAAGCATTGCCCTCTTTAATGATAAGGGCGAGATTTTAATACTTCAACATAAGGAAAGTGGTAAATGGCTTTTCCCTGGAGGAAGATTGGAGAATAATGAAAAATGGACTGACGGAATAGCAAGAGAATTAAATGAAGAGATTGGAATTAAAAAATTTGAGATTAATGGAATTATTGGCATTGATAATTGGCAAAATGAAAATGGAAGTAAATATTATGGTATTTTATTTAGGGGGAAAATTGGCAAAGACGAGAAAATAATTGTTGATGATAATGAAGTGAGAGATTTCGCATGGGTCAAAGATGAGAATGATTTAAAAAATTATGAAATGTGGCATCCAAGATTAGAACAAGGGATAATAATGGCATTCAAAAATGGCGGTCTCAATGTGGATTTTTCTTGATAATTTGATAATATAATCAATAAATGCTGGGATGGCGGAATTGGTAGACGCGGTAGGCTTAGGACCTATTGGGATTTATCCTGTGGGAGTTCGACTCTCCCTCCCAGCACGATATTTGACTTTTTATCTCTCAAATATTAACATTCTCTTATATTAAACAATATCCGCCCGTAGCTCAGTCCGGTAGAGCAGTTGCCTTTTAAGCAAATGGTCGCAGGTTCGAATCCTGCCGGGCGGACTTTTAAATAATTTAATCGCCCAAATATAATTTCTCTTTAAAAAAATAATATCCGCCCGTAGCTCAGTCCGGTAGAGCAGTTGCCTCTTAAGCAAATGGTCGTAGGTTCGAATCCTACCGGGCGGACTTAAATAATCATATTTAATTTATGGAAAACAATGCTTTTGAAAAAAATAAAAAACCGCTGGCTGAAAAAATAAACGATCCCTACCTTTTAGAAGATGTGAGGGAAAAAACAACCGACTTATCTTCTTTGATGGATAAAATAAATGATTTAGATTCTGAAAAATCAGAATTGAGTTTTGAGTTAAGGGAATTCAAAAACAAAGGTAAATCTATCTTAGGAAGGGTAATGAGGGGAATTTATTTTGAAATGTTCAAGAAAAAAATATATTTAGAGAAAAAGGATAAATATATAAAAAAACACCATGAATTGTTTGATTCTAAGAAGAAAAAAGAAGATAAAAAACGAGAATTATCTGATTTAACAATGACAAAAAATGAAGAGAATAATTTTACTCAAGAAGAATATTTTGATTTATATTGGCCAGCAGAATCAAATAAAGAATTTATTAAACAAGGAAGTAATGGAAATTGTTATTTTATTAGTGTCCTTAATTCATTCAAGGCCAATTTTGATTTTGCAAAAGATATTCTTAAAGATTTAATATCAGAACAAGAGAGTGGTGTATATAAAATTGATTTTCCGGGAGAAAAAAATCCCGTAATTATAACTGACACCGATATTTTACAATATAAGACATTTAATAGAATTGGGGAGAGTAATAATTTAGGTGATACAATTTTAGAAGTGGCCTATAATGAGCTTTTACAAAATTCTAGCGATGGATTTAAATTTGGGTTTAGAGATGATGCCGATTATCAGTCGAAAGAAAAAACAAATTTTGAACATTTAATAGAGTCGGGGAAATTGAAGAGTAAAGGCGGAAGAAGTTCGCTAGAAGTATTTGAAACATTTATTGGAAATAAGACGGGAGCTGAATTTCAATATTATCTAAGAAATATCAAGAAAAAATTAGAAAATATACCAAATAATGCCTTTGCAATCATTGATTCGCTTGATGAAAACATGTATTTTTCTAGTCTTAAAAACAAAATCAAGGGAGCAGGCAATTTATCAGAGCAAGACAAAAAAGATTTAGAAGACAACGAGGCTATTAGCAATTTAGGATACTATATTGTTCGAGACATCAACAATAATAGACAGGCTATAAAAACACATCATGCATTTTCTATTATTAAAATTGATAAAGAAAATAAATATGCATCGATATCAAACCCTAATTATCCCAACAAAGAAATGATATTTTCTTTTGATCAAATGGAAGAATATTTTATGGGGATAACAATAGCATCTATTAGCTAAAAATAAGAGATGCTAATAAATTTAGGTTATTTAATTTTTATGCCTATGAAAAAACAAAAAAATAATATTGCCTTTATAGACGGGCAAAACCTCTATTTAGGCACAACTGAATCAAAAAAGCCGTGGAAAATTAATTTGGCACGGCTCAGGATTTATTTAAAAGAAAAATATGGTGTTGAAAAAGCATATTATTTTTTAGGTTGTGTTGATGATAATCTACAAGATTTATATGATTTCATTCAAGAAAGTGGATTTATTTTGAAATTCAGAGAGCATAGTTCTATAATGATAGGGAAGAAAAAAGGAAATGTTGATACAGAAATTGTTTTTGATATTATGAGACGACTATATTTGAAAGAAGAATTTGATAAGGTCATCTTAATTTCCGGAGATGGCGATTATAAGAAATTAGTTGATTTTCTAATTGAGCAAAAAAAGTTTGAGAAAATATTATTCCCTAATTTAGACTTCGCCTCGTCTTTATACAAAGAACTTGGCTCTGAATTTTTTGATAGATTAGACAAAAAAGGAATAAGAAACAAAATCAAATTAAAAAAGAAGAGAACTCCTTAGGTAATTAACCGTTTGGATCCCTCTTCGTGTGGATTATCTTTATTCTATTTATATAAAACACCTTGTCAAGGCAAAATTATCCACAATTAAAAATTATTAAAAAAATCGGAAAAATTATTGATGTAGGGCAATATCTCTCATATACTTTGAGATTGAATCATATCCTTGTCTTATTGCTTTTTGCTCTATTTTTCGCTTGTCTTCTGATGATATTCTAAACCTTATCACTTCTGATTGATTCTTTTTATATTCTTTCTCAGCCATTATTAGATTTGGTAAATCCAATATTAGATTTGGTATATCTTCGGCTAAAAACTCTTGAGAAATATTAGCATCTTTGCAATCAAAAAATATATTGGATTTTCTTTTTTCTAAAATATATTTGTGCCTTTTATTATTTATTGTAATGTATCCATTAGTTTTTTTCATATTATTTTTTGTGATATAAAAAATAAAAGGCGGGTTTTTAAAACCGCCTCTTTTTCTCCGAATTTTTATAATTCCACTAATTTACCAACTTCTTCTCTTTTTTTCTTGGCATCATTAATGAATTCTATCCGACCGCCCGCCTTTTGACATTTAATGGCTACCTCCAAGAGGGCGAAAGCGCTTTTAAAGACTTTACTCTTGTCTCCATTATAATAAGATGCCAACAAATCTAATTGTTTTTTTGTTTCATCTGATAAAATCAATGTCATTTTACAACCATTCATTTCCTTTATTATTCTTTTGAACCTTTCCATGTGCTTATTCCACTCAAGTTCAATTGTTGTATGGAAAATATCCACAATTTTCCCGTCTTCAATTTTACACCAGGCATATCTTTCAGCATCTTTTAGCCATCCAAAATCAGCCAATCTTTCAGATGCTATTTCTTGAATTTGGCCACTGAAGGGATTAAAAAAGCTACTTGATACAAGAGACAAATAGATGATATCCATGCACTGTTCTTCGGTCGCCCTATTTCTAAAGTCGCCGACCGTCATTCCGACAACCTCTTCTAATTCCTTCTCAGAATTGACACATTTGTTCCAAAGGGCATCTTCTAAATACTCGGGACAAAATTCTACTCCAAAGGCATATTTCTTAAAAATTGGTGTCATTTTTTCCTCCTTTTTGTTTATTCTTTGATTCCTGATTTTATATTACAAAATATTTACAAAAATGTCAATGTTGAATTTAAAAAATAAAGCATTTCCCTCAAACCTCATAAGTAAAACCTCATCGGACCCGAGGGCTGGATGAGGCGCTTATGTATATATAATATATAAA
>JBFFCO010000047.1:0-5612 GCA_041559835.1 Minisyncoccia bacterium
AATAACCAATATAAGGGTTAACCAATCAACAAAATTTAACTTACTCATAAATTAATTTTATATCCATTAAAAGTAAATTTCGACTTTTTAATTTGGCGGCTAAACAAAAATTCCCGCCGGATTCTCGACTGGAATTCTTATATTATAAATTATACCAAAAAAATTATTTCAAATCAAAGATGGTAATGAATAATTTAAACATGGGAAGAATATCCCTCACCCCGCTTTGCGGGGTGAGGGATATAAATTTAGATTAAAAATTATTTCAAATTAAAGAATTAATCAATATCCCTCACCCCTACTTTTTTATTTATCAAAAAATCACCCATCACTCAGATACTCCTTGAAAGAATCAAACTTTGATATATATAATCTTATTCTGTATAATACAAATATGAAAATATTGGTGAAAAATAGAAAAGCAGAATTTGATTATGAAATATTAGAAAAATTTACAGCCGGAATAAAACTATTAGGATACGAAGTAAAATCAATAAAATCAGGAATGGCCTCATTGAAGGGCTCTTTTGTCTCATTTTATGACGACGAAGCATACTTATTAGGAGTAAATATATCCCCATGGCAACCAAAAAACACCCCAAAAGAATACGACCCACAGAGATCAAGAAAATTATTATTAAATAAGAAAGAATTAAATTATCTTATTGGTAAAAATAAACAAGGAGGACTCACCATTATCCCAATTTCTATTTTTTTAAAGAATAATATTATAAAAGTTGAGTTGGGATTGGTAAAAGGTAAGAAAAAATATGATAAAAGAGAGGATATAAAACAAAAAGATGTTAAGAGAGAGATTGACAGAAAATTAAAAGAATATTAAAATATGAATATAATTAAATATGGGGATGATTGGCTTTGAGGTGGAATTTTTAATTTATTAAGTCAAGTCGAGTTATCTTTCTTGTTAAAAAAGAAAAAACATAAACGGCAAAAATAGAGTAGCTGTTCCCACTTTCGCTCCTGCATTCGCATTAGTATAAGTAGGCATGCCTGTTATCTGGCCTCACATGTAATTAGGGGTGTTATATATTGAGGATTGGCTCTTTTTCTTATAACTTGGGTTTAAGGGCGACAAAAACAAGTTGAGAGAATTGATGATTTTTCCGATTTTTACATCAATTTTTAGTAAATCGGATATGCTTGTATATCTTTTTAAATTTACTTCCTCCCACGTGGGTTCGATTCCCACCATTTCCACAATAAAAAATATACCCCCGCAATGCGGGGGTATATTTTTTATATTGGTTATAGTTTGGGAATCGAAGGGTATCCAAAAAAAGACAACTACCCGCCTGAGGCGGATATACTACCCGTCTGAGGCGGATGTGCCACTTGTCTTTTTTTGCCTTTAATTTTTATAAGTGATATTATTTATTTATATATTAGAGGGCAAAAAGCCCCTGCACTATTTTTTAAATATTATAGGGTAGGGGTTTTAATAAAAATAAAGTCGTATTTAATTTAACTAAAAAATATATGGAAGAAATAAAAGTTGAAAATCTAAAAACATTAGAAATAAAACAAATCGCCTTGGATAAAGATAAACTCGGTGGTTTAACATTTGATAAAGTATATCCTCTTTTAGACAAACTAATAAAAGTGTTAGTTGATTTTGATGATCTAAATTATAAAGAATTTTTAACCATAGAAGAGATAAAAAGGATTGAGGGTTATAAAAACAGCTTAATTGGTTTTGTAAATAGAATAAAAGACTTTGACCCAGCCAAAGATACAAGTTTCAATAAAGAAGCTAAAGATCGTTTGGAAACTGAAATTGAAAATTTTTATAACGACACAACAAAATCGTTAAGAGAACCATTAACATATTTAAGACAGGAAACAACATTAAAAAGCCAAGATGCCAAGAATTTGGAAGAGCAAAAGAAGGCGACAATTCAGGCTGAAAAGGTTTTTAAGGATTTATCTGTTGAATTACAAGAAAAGATGAATCAATTAAAAACAAAGATAAATCAATTAAAAACTCAAAAATCAGAAGTGGAAAAAGGACACGGAGATTTAGGGGCCACAAGATTTGGTTTGTATTTTGAAAAACAAGCTAAAATCTATTCGGAAAAAGCTCATGGATGGTTAAAAACGAGGAATTGGTTTTTTGGATTTTTGTTAGGAATTATTATTGTCAATTTTATTGGATATTTTTATCTTTTTATCACATATAAATTAGGAATTAAACCAAATCTTTCCCCAAGCGAATTTTTTACTATTCCGTATGCAGTGGCTAAATTAGTTTTGCTTTCCACTATTTCTTATGGGGTTGGGTTCTGTTCTAAACAATACAATGTCAATTCTCATTTATCTTCTACAAATAAACACAGGCAAAATGTTGCTGACACTCTTAATAGTTTTCTCTCGGCTAATCCCGATAGAAAATCTGAAATGTTAAAAAACGGGACAGAAGCAATGTTTAAGCATATTTCTACGGGTTATATTGGGAAAAATGAAAGCAAAGAGCAGGGAAATATAATGTATGAGGTTATAAATAAAGTTCTCCCTCAATAAAAAATAAAAAATATGCCAAGAATAAATCTAAAAACAGGGAAACTAATAAAACCTCAACAATTCAAAGGGGGTAATCCTGAAAAACAATTACAAGAATATATTGAAAAATACTTAAACCAATTTTTAGGCTGTTATTTTTTAAGAAGCTTTTATCAAATACCCGGAGGAGAAATAGACACATTAGCCATAACAGAAGAGGGCATTCCTTGTATTATTGAATACAAGCACAAAAAAGAAGAAACGATAATAAATCAAATTGTTTTTTATTATGATTGGTTAAAACAAAGACCGACAAAATTTGAATTTGAAAGAATAGTCAAAGAAAACGAAAAGACTAAAAATTTAGATGTTGATTGGTCTAAAATAAGGCTTATTTGTATTGCTGAAAGATATTCAAAATGGGATATAAGTTTAATTAAACATTTAGATACTGATATTGAATGTATGGCTTATACTTATCACGAAGACGAATTGGATTTACATCTTGATCCAATAATCAATCAACATAAAAAAAGAACCATTGAAAATAATAGATCTTTAAGGGAGACAACATTAGAGGATCATAGAAATAAGGCGGATAAAGAAGGGAAAGAATTATTAGATAGGTTGCGAGAAAAAGTTTTGGGGTTAGGGGGCGATATCACGGAAGGATATACTCCTAAGTATATTAAATATATGGTTAATACCACTTTTTTAGGGGTTAATATAAGAAAAAAATGGCTTGTTATTCATTTGAGGGTTAATGAAAAAACATTTAAAGATCCGAAAAAATTAACTAAAGATATAAGTCATAATGGGTGGTCTGTTTCAAGAAAGGCTAAATTAAATAATAAAGCAGAGGTAGATTATGCTATTAGTCTTATAAAACAAGCTTACGAATATCAGAAATAAAATGATAGATGATCCAAACTCTATAAAAATATATACTGATGGTTCAAGAAATCCTGATCGCGAAGGAGGATTTGGGTTGGTTATAGAATACCCGTCAGATCAAAATTTAGAGAATGAAGAAATAAGTGTTCAGGGATATAAAGAAACTACAAATCAAAGAATGGAATTAGGGGCTTGTGTCTATGCTTTAAAATATATAAGGAATAATCAGGATAAATTTAGAAAGATGACTGGTAGAGTAATTATAGCTACTAACTCGGATTATGTTTGTAGTAATCAGTATAGAGTAATTTATTGGAGAAAAGACAAGTGGAAAAATAGAGAAGGGCGACCGATTGAGAACTCCGATCTTTGGAAGGAATTTTTATCGGTCAAGTCAAATGTTGGAATTAGAACAGAAATAGTTTGGGTTAAGGGGAAGTCAATTCCAATTGTAAAAAGGGTGGATAAATTAGCCAAACAATCGGTAAGATCAGTTATTAAAAGGCGAGATTATGGTTATAAGAAGGGAAAAATAGGAAAATCAAAAGTTAAAAATGGAGAATCTCCAATTTTATTTCCAGCCAATAACCAAGAAGAAATAATTCATATTTATCACTATACAATTATAAATAATCAAAAGAAGATTAAATTTGATTTATTTTCAGAAAAAGAAAATAATTTTGTGGAAAAATATATTGCCTATTTAATTGATAATAAGGGAGTGGATATTCATAGGCACGGACACTACTATAGGGTTAAATTTAACAATAATTCTAAATATCCTATTATTGAAGAAGTTGAAGAAGTTGACAACCCTGTAAAATAAAATTTATGCCAACAAATAGAGAAATAGATGATTTTATTAAGTTATACAAGGAAAAATTTGGAAAAGAAATTAGCAGAGAATGGGTGGATTGATAAAAATTACAGATGGGCAATTTAATGAATTATTGCAAGAATTAAAATCAATCACCGAATAATTTTGGCCATATCTTTTTAATCAAAATTATTGTAGTATTTATTATATGAATAATGATAAGGAATTATTTAAGGGCACATCCTTGACAACACTCTCATTGTATTTACAATGTATATATGATATAAAATATTATTATGCCTGTAATAATCAACTTTAAAACAGATAAAAAAATAAAGGCACAAGCTCAAAAAATAGCCAATGAGATGGGGCTTAATTTGAGTGATATTCTTAATGTTTTTTTGAGGGGATTTATTAGGAAAAAAGAAATCCACATTGATTTAAAAGATGAATCAAGACCATCAGATAATCTTTTAAAAGCAGTAAGCGATAAGGATGATAAGAAGAAATTTAAGAACATTGATGATTTAAAGATTTATCTCAAAAAATTATGAATGTTTTTATTTCCAAAAGATTTGAAAAGATGTTTAGAGATATAACTGGCGATTGGCGGGCGATATTTGAAGATGAGAATGATGATGTAAATTTTATTGCGATTGGAACACACAGTGAGTTGTATGAATAATATGCTTATTTTTGATGTGGTGCCTAATCACTTCTTGTTTCCAACTTTTTTAAACCTTATTTTTTCTACCAGCCGATTTCTTACTGATTATATTCCCCACCCACCAAACCCGATAAGTATTTACAAAATGAGCCTATTTGGGGCTCATTTTGTATTGGAATTGGCATCCGAAAACTTAAAGCTATTAAAAAATTGCATTTCAAAAAGGAATTTGGGAAAGTTCGCCGAAGGCGGACATATTCCCCGCCATAGGCGGATGTGCCACCCTCTAATAGAGGGGTGGTGCCAGCAAGCATTCATGTCCGCCTCTTGGTGAGACGGGCATTGCCCTGCCGTAGCCCGCCAGAGAAGGACATTCTGCTTTAGCAAAGGCGGGTCCGCTCTTCCGAAGCCCGCTAGAGGCGGACGAAGGAGGGCATCGCCCTTCCCTAACCACCCTCCCCTCTCTTCTTCCCCAACCAGTCACCTCCACCCCCCTTTTTTCTCTCTTCTCCCCGCTCTGTCGCACAATATATCTTGTGCGACAGATGTTTCACAAAAAGTGTGAAACATTTCATTTTCACTCATTTGACCCTATTTTTAGGTAATTTAAGCAAAAAATGAAAAGAATCAGCCCAAAATGTTTCACGTGAAACATTTTGGGCTGATTCTTTTCATTTTTTGCTTAAATTACCTAAAAATAGGGTCAAATGAGTGAAA
>JBFFCO010000048.1:0-5374 GCA_041559835.1 Minisyncoccia bacterium
ATTAATTGATTATTGAAATATATTTCTGCCACTCTTATGCCTGCCACCGAATTAATTTCCGCCAAAATATTTATCATATTTCCCGATTCAATGAATATCCCCGATTTTGGCGAAGTAATTATCACCTTTAAATCTTGACCAGTGATGACTTCACTATAACCATCAGGAACTGGCTGATTAAATTCCTGCCAATTAGAAAAATTATCTTTAATCCATTCTTCCACTGGCCTTTCCCAATTCTCAAATTGGGAACTTTCTTTATCTTTCCAAAATAAGATATTATGAATTTGAGGATACAGAACATAGCCAACTTTAAAATATGCCAAATATTGTCCATTCATCATCGGAGTAGAGCCATCATTTTCTAAAATAATCTCTTCCGGCTTTTGAAATGTTTCCGGCTGATATTTTGGCAAAACCTTTGTCATAAAACTATTCCAAGTTGGAACGGCTGCCAAAATACTCCCTCCTCCCTCATGCATAGGAGAAAAATCATTATTACCAGCCCAAACACCAACCACCAAAGAAGGAGTATATCCAAATACCCATGCATCCCTATAATCTTGAGTTGTTCCTGTTTTCGCAGCAATTTGATATCCGGGAATTGTCAATAAATTATTTCTCTGAAATAATCCAATTCTCGCTTCATTATCTGATAAAACATCATTAAGCAACCTTATATATTGAGCATCAATCACCTGCTCTTTTTCATCTTTATACTCCTCTAAAATATTTCCATTTGAATCCTCAATTTTTAAGATTGCTTGTTGTCTTGGCTTTTGACCATCATTAGCAAAAACAGAATATGCTTCAGCCATATCTATTGGGCGAACATCTCCCCCACCAAGCACCAATGACAATCCATAATCCGATATTTTATTTAAAGTTGTTATCCCTAATTTTTTAGCCAATGATATTGTATTTGTGAGTCCGGATAAATAAAGAACCTTCACTGCTGGAACATTTACTGATTGAGCCAATGCATGGCGAAAATCTACTGGTCCTCTAAACTGGTGGTCAAAATTTTCCGGCTCATATTTCATTGACCCAATTCCAGTGGCATTAAAGTCTGTCCTCAAATCAAAGACGACTGTATCGGGCGAATATCCTTTTTCAAAAGCAGCTAAATATGCAAATGGCTTAAATGATGACCCTGGCTGTCGGTGAGCGGTAATGACATTGAAATTTCCATCATTTTCTAAATCAAAATAATCTCTTGAGCCGACCATTGTAAGAATTTGTCCTGTCTTTGGATCTTGAGCGATAAGAGCAGCATTTTTTCCACCATAAAGTTCTTCGTTTCTCATTGCTCCCTCTAAAACTGCCTCCTCTCCAATCAATTGCATATCCCAATCCAATGTTGTGATTATCTTTAATCCAGCTGTTTCTATAAAACTTGCTCCATATTTTTCTTCCAAATATTCTCTTATAAACATCACGAAGTGTGGGGCCTTAATATTTGTCAGTTTTGGTTGAAATTCTATTTCTTCATTTTGAGCAGTGATTAATTGTTGTGAATCAATATATCCATACTCCTCCATTCTTTCTAAAATAAAATCTTTTCTTTCAAATAATTCATCTATGTGATTTCCATAAGGGGAATAATATGTCGGCAACTGAATAATAGCCGCTAAAATTGCTGATTCTGATATTGTTATATCGGAAATACTCTTTGCAAAAAATGCTTGCGAGGCGGATTCTAATCCATAGAAATTTGAGCCAAAAGATATTTGATTAAGATATAGTTCTAATATTTCATCCTTGCTATATCTTTTCTCTAATTTTATCGCCAAAAGAATATCTTTTATTTTTCTCGTTATTGTTTTTTCTGGTGTGAGAAAGGCATTTTTTGCTAATTGCTGAGTGATTGTTGAGCCACCCTGTGATATTCTCCCGCTGGATATATTTTTTATCAATGCTCTCATCATTGCTCTCCAATCAAAAGCGGGATGCTGATAAAATTCGGCATCTTCAATTGATATTACTGCTTGCTGAGTATATTTTGGAATTTTCTCTAATGGGACAATTGTTCTTTTCTCGTCTCCATGTATTTCATACAATAAAACTTCCCCTGTTCGGTCATATATCTTTGTTGTTTGAGATATTATTCTTTCTCCAAATTTTTCTAAGTCAGGAAGGGAGCGATAGAGATTAAGAACATATCCAATAATCAAAATAGCAAAAATAATCGCCAAAAGAATAATAGTTAAAATTATTCTTTTTGGCTTATTTTTTTTCTTTATTTTTCTTTTTTTTATCCCACCTGTTTTTCTTTTCATTTTTCTTTGCCTTACTTTCTTTTTTTTACTCTTTGTAGTAAATCCAATTTTTTCTAATTCTTCATAAATATCCATTGTTTATTATTCTAAACGATATTTTAAATAAGAAAAGGGATGCTTATCTAATACGAGAGGTTGATGCCGCTCTATTGCGATTGGCCACTCTCAAAAACCCGCATAAATAAAGGGTTTTTTGCTCTTGACAAATGTTTTAAAATGTGTATAATGGGTAGTATTGAAGAGTGAATAATGATAATGCTGAATGTTATATTAGCTGAAATTGAGAATTGATTTGAGAGGCGGGGACGATACCGCCACATCTAGTAGACGACCAAGCGGAATACCACAAAAAATCTGATTTGTTCGGACAGAATAATAAATTGATTAATTTTTACAAAACTGCTGCTGTTATATCCGCTTGGTCAATCTGTTTTTTGAGGTCGTGTTCGGGACAGGCAAAGTCTGGCCCGGCGACCACCCCCTCGGGCTCGGTATAATTACCCAGCCCCGGCAACGGCAAAATTGCCGTAAATATAAGACCCCCGTCTTCATCAAGGGGGTCCATTTTTTTATTTCAGGATAATGCTTCTTGGCATCACAATATTGATAAAATAATGTCAATATAATAATGGCGGGATTTGATATAATGTCTCTGATAAGAAAAATATGGAAGATCTAATATTTAATACAATATTTGGGAGCGAGGAAAAAGTGAAAATAATCAGGTACCTATTAAGAAGAGAGGGCGAAGCAATAGACTTAAAAGAAATGAAAAAATTCTTGAAAATAAAGAAATCCGCTCAATTCAACAAAGAAATAAAAAATCTCAAAAAGATTGGCTTTATTGGACAAAAAGGAAGAGATTATCTCATCAACTCAATGTTCCCATTCAAAAAAGACCTATCATCGCTTATTCTATTCCCATCTTTCCTATATAAAGAACATCTGATAGAATCCTTAAAAAAATCAGGCAATATTCGCCTCCTTGTTTTTGCCGGAGCATTAGCGAAAGACGAATCATCAGCAGAAATAGATATCCTAATAGTAGGAGATAACTTGAAAGAAAATAAAATTGACAATATAATTTCCCAGTTAGAGTCTGATTTGGGATATTCAATAAACTATATGATTTTAGGGAAAAAAGAATTTGAATATCGCTATATAATGTTTGATGGATTAGTAAGAGGGATATTAGAAGGCAAAAATGAATTGGCAATTAAAAAAATAGATTTTGAAAATCTTAAATAATAAAAAAATAATATGAAAGCAATCATCAAAAAAACAATTTTTCTTTTTTTTATTTTGGCACAGTTTTTTTCCTTTGGATTAGCAATGGCTGAAGAAAATAAAGAAGGGGGTCAAATAAGTATTGAATACTTTTGGCAAGAGGGATGCCCTCATTGCACTGAAGCAAAACCATTTTTAGAAAAAATGGCAAAAAAATATCCAGAAATAAATATTTCATCAATAGAAGTATTGGATAGCGGAGAAGGAAAAGAAATATTTTTCCAAAGAATCAAAGATCATAATATAGAGGTTCCAAGAGTGCCATTGATTATTATCGGCAATAAATATTTCGCCGGTTTTTATGACGAAAATCTCACAGGAGTAGAGATTGAAAATCAAATAAAAATAGTATTGGGAATAGATGATGTGGACAAAAGAAAGAAAATAAATATTCCTCTTATTGGAGAAATTGACATCGCAAATTTTTCGCTACCAATCATTACGATAGTCATTGGAGCAATTGACGGATTTAATCCCTGTGCAATGTGGGCACTTATATTTCTGATAACACTTCTCTTTGGAATGAAGGACAGAAAGAAAATGTGGATTTTGGGAACAATATTTATTCTCGTATCGGCAATTATTTATTTTGGGTTTATGATGGCATGGCTTAATCTATTTATTTTCATTGGTCTAATGTTCTGGGTAAGAATTATTATCGGAGGAGTTGCCTTGGCAGGAGGAGTATATTCATTAAAGGACTACTTTTCTAATCCAAAGGGTGTCTGTAAAACTATTGGCGATGATAGAAAAACAAAAACATTTGATAAATTAAAAAAGATTGTAAGTAAGAAGGGTTTGTTTTTATCAATATTAGGAATAATTGCCCTTTCTTTTTCTGTTAATTTGGTGGAATTAATCTGCTCTGCTGGATTGCCTGCTGTTTATACTCATATCCTCACAATGGCTGGATTGGCCTCTTGGAAATACTATCTCTACTTAGCCCTATATATATTAGTGTTTATGCTTGATGATTTGATTGTCTTTATCGTCGCAATGATTACATTAAGAATTACCGGAGCAACTACAAAATACAATCGCATCGCTAGATTAATAGGTGGTATTCTTATGATTATTATTGGGTTGTTATTAGTATTCAAACCAGACCTTCTCCTATTCGGATAATCCCCTGCTAATAATTTCTGCTAAAATCAGCAACTTTATTTTAAAAATATTAAATATTCCTATGAGAAAGTAGGATTGCCCAGTGATTGTCTCCGGCATCTAATTCCTTATCAAGTGAAAAATAATTCTCTGTCTTGCTCTTAACATTTTCTAATGATGCTTGATAATTATTAGGCGATGGATTGGCAGGGCTATTCTTTTTCCAATCAACAATCAATAATTTCCCATCTGACCTTAAAACATTTTTGGCATCTTTGAAAATATTTTCCCAATTATCTACTTCTACTTGAAATAAAAGATTTGACATTACGATTAAATCGCAAGATTTTTCCGGAAGTCCACTTGTTTTTTCTAAGTCAGACCAAATGGTTTCAATATTAAAAATCTTATGGAGATTTGCCATCCCCTTAATTGACTCTAATGCGGGCTTTAAGACATCAATTGCATAAACCTTGCCTTCGCTACCAACTCTTTTTGCTAATTCTATAACAAAATGACCGCTGCCTGCTCCAAAATCAGCAGCAATAGATGATTCTTTTATATCAATTTGATTAAGCAATTTATTTATATCCAACATATTTATATTCTACCAAAATTTAATAAATAACTCAATTATTATTTGCTAAAAATTTATAAATGATTAAAATATAGATAATTAATTGAGCAAGAGATATCCCCCCGCC
>JBFFCO010000049.1:0-5195 GCA_041559835.1 Minisyncoccia bacterium
AGAGGTTCCTCCAGTAATGGTTCATAGAGCAATTTTGGGTTCTTATGAAAGATTTTTAGCCCTCCTAATAGAGCATTTTGCTGGGGCATTTCCTTTTTGGCTATCCCCTATTCAAGTAAAAATCCTTCCTGTCGGAAAGGATCATATTGAATATAGCAATAAGATTTCTTCTCTATTGAAAGATAATGATATTAGGGTTGAGATAGATGATTCTGATAATACGGTTGGTAAGAAAATACGAGAAGCGGAAATGGAAAAGGTGCCGCTTATTATAGTTCTTGGAGATAAGGAAATTAATTCGGGCGATTTAGCTATTCGCAAAAGAGGAGAAAGAGATATAGTCAATATGAGCATTGATGATTTCATCAAGATAAGCAAAGACCTCTTGCCTAATATCTAATATTTAATTTTCATTCCTATGAAAAATTTGGAAATCAAAGCAAAAGTTAATAGTTTAAAACATCAAGAACAACTATTTAAAAAACTTTGAATTACAAAATACTTTTTTCTGTCACCCCCGCGAAGGCGGGGGTCTAAAAACCATGGCAAGTGGGTGGCAATAGCAAATTTGAGATTCCCCGCCAAAGGCGGGCAAGCCGCTGGAGCATCATCCGCCTCTGGCGGACGGGAATGACAAAGAAAAGGCGAAGAATGGCAAGAAGAGAATAATTTTTCTATTTCTTAATTCAAAGTATTTAATCCTAATTAGATAATAGTGTTTGTCCTTAATATTTATATTCTTATTATATATATTTCTAACATTTTTTCAATTAAATGTATTCGCCCACCACATAAAAAATTGCTTCGCAAGTATTATTTTAAAAAAACACCCGCGACATCACCCATTTAATCAAGGACGATGTCGCAGGTTTTAAATCGGAAATAGATGAGACTAGATGAGAAATGCAAACTCACATCTAGAACCGTAAAACCAATCAGGATCTTGCCAACCAATGAAGGCGGGAAGGTAAAAACAAGGAGTACTACCACTAAAAACAATGCCAAGCAAATCTAGCTTGCCATAATAAACCGATTCGTTAATTAGCGGGCATGTTTTAAAGAACAAACTCTTTCTCTTTTTCTCTTTCTTCAGATGGGCAACAAGTTCTTTCGACGAAAGAATATTTGGGATAATATCATGGGGGCAATTCTTAAGCCCCATTTTTTCACTCATCCTCCAAATACCCTCAATCACATATTCTTTCTTCTTTTCTTTACTATTTAATTTTAACATTTCCGCCTCTAAAAAAACAATCTTTAAGGTTTTGCCCATAGGGGTAATTTGGAATTCTGTACAATACTCATCCTTATTTAAGATTATTTTTCCAACATCATCTAACCAAGTTCCACCACCACACCTTATACTCTCCAATAGATTGTATGATTTTTTACCCGTTGATATTACTTCAATTATTTCTACCTTTTTTTTGGGAGAAACAAATATTTGAATTCCCCGTGATATTAAGGCAGGAACAAATCCAGTATATTCAGGCAAAATATTTCTTTCCTTATCATATCCAACTATATCACCACACCAAATTTTTGTAAATTTGTTAATTTGGGGTGGGGTTGTAGCAATTTCATTAGGTGAAACTTTAAAATGATTAGCAAGTCTAATCCTAGTCCGTGCATCTCTTATAATTTTGTCTTTTTCATCCATCACAAAATCCTCCTTTTTTTATTTTTAATTGATTTATTCGATAATCAAAACAATTATTATCTATCCCTATTATACCACAGATAAATAATCTGTCAAATTTAATAAGAGTGCGCCCCACTTTCATCCCCTGATTCTTTGTCATGCCTATCCGCCAAAGACAAGCAGTCGTCTTCTTTTGGATAACCGGAGTATCATCCGCCTTAGGCGGAATTCCCGAAGAGCGAGAGACGGGAATCGCCCTATACCAGAGTCGCTTGGCGACACGGTATAGGGCGCCATGATACCGTTCCCGCCTTTGGCGGGATCTGGTTCATGGCGAACCCTAAAATCTGAAAAAGCAGGGCATTTCTAAATTTTAGAGCGAGAGACGGGAATCGAACCCGCATCCTCTGCTTGGAAGGCAGGAGTACTACCATTGTACTACTCTCGCATATATATAATTATGATTATAATTATTTTTTCATCAATATCAATCTAAAAACCTAAATCAAATCCATTGTTGCTAACATCATTTCTCTCATCTCATCAATCTTCACAACAACAATCTTAACCCTACTCATATCATCCTCAATAAATCCCTCGTCACTTCTTTCAGTAATTTCATTATTTTTTTTAATATTAATACTAATACCCAAATCATCTAATCCTTCTAAAACAGCGGCTCTCACAATATCAGACCTCTCCCCCATCGTCCCAGAAAAAGCAATAATATCAACTCCCCCCATTTCAAAACAATAATACCCAATAAATTTCCTCACAGACGAAATGAACATATCAAAAGCCAATTTTGAATTATCATCCCCCTCATCCTTGTCCCTTGTAATCTCCCTCATATCATTAGTCCCTGCTATCCCCAAAAGACCACTTTCTTTATTCAATAATTTATTTAATGAATCAAAATCTAATCCTTCTTTTTTTGCCAAATATGATACTGCCCCGAAGTCAACATCACCAGAGCGGGATGACATAATCAATCCCTCCAAGGGAGTAAATCCCATTGAGGCAGAAATCGGAGACTCTCCCCTTGTCGCAATCACACTACATCCACTACCCAAATGACAAATTATTATTCTCTTGTCCTTCTTGTCCTCAATTTTTCTCAAAACAGATTTTACGGCAAGCCCATGATATCCAAACCTCTTTATATCATATTTATCAGATAATTTTTTAGGCAAGGCATAATATTTTTTACTTTCAGATATATTTTTAAAAACTGATGAATCAGAAACTCCAACAAACAATACTTCTTTTAATATTTTTTTAAATTCCCTTATCTTACTTATCGTCCTCTCAATATGAAGCGGAGCAGATTTCATTCCCTCCTCCAATTTTTCTAAATATTCATCATCAATCATTTTTGCAGAATCCAAAAAGAAGTTGCCGGGGCAAACTACACGAAAACAAATAGCCGAAATTTCATTTTCGTTTTCTATTATCTTATTTTCCTTTAAAAAATTTATCTCTAAACTATGAGAATTTTTAAATTGCTCTTCTGATAATTTAATTTTTTGAATGGGCAAATCTTTTTCTTGATGAAATATTTTTCTGCTCACCACAAAATTATCGCCCTCCTTCTCGTAATGAGAAAAACAAACCAATCTTTCTTCATTATAGAAAGAATATTTTTCTGAGCCAGAGCCGATATTTACTGCTAATATTTTTTTCATCTTATTTCTTTGTCTCCTCTGATTTTTCGCCTTCCTTCTCCTTCTCCTTATCCTTTCTCTTTTCTTCTCCCTCCACTTTAATATCTGCAACTGAAGATTCTTCTTTCACTTCTTCTTTCTCCTCCTCTCTTGCTTGCGATATTGAGGCAACGACAGAATTTGCTGGAGCAATGAATTTTACCCCTGAAGAAACCTCTAAATCAGAGATATGAATAACTGAATCAATTTCGGTTAATTTTGATAAATCAACTTTTATATTATGAGGCAAATCTTTTGGTAGAGCTTCTACTTCAACTTTAGACATTGTCTTTACTAAAATACCACCTAAATTCTTTACTGCTGGTGCCCCCCCTTCAAACAAGAGCGAGACTTCAGCAGTCATTTTTTCGCCTGCCTTAATTTGATAGAAATCGATATGATTTGGTAAATTCTTCATATAATCCATCTGAACATCATGAATAATAACCGCTCTATCTTCCCCATCAATATCTAAACTCACAATAGTGCTTTCTCCTGCTTCTTTATAAGCGGATAAGAATTCTTTTGCCGGAACGGATAGATCTATGTTTTCAATTCCATGACCATAAAGGACGGCGGGAATAAATCCGCTTTTTCTCAATGAGTAAAGCCCTTCTTTTTTATCTCTTTTTTTAGCATTTATTATTATTTTCATATTATATTATTCCCCGCCATAGGCGGGGGGATAGCATTATCTTAATTATAAACTTTCTCCCCGAAAAAATCAGAATAGTATTAATGTCATTTAATATATCCGCATTCTACCACAATTTTTTAAAAAAACAACAAGTTTATAGAAAGAGATATTTCGTAATTCAAGGTAAATAAAACAGGGTATTCCAATTTATTAAAAATTTTGTAGAATAATAATATAAATAAGCCGGGGTGGCGGAATTGGTAGACGCGCACGACTCAAAATCGTGTGAAGCAATTCATGCGGGTTCGATTCCCGCCCCCGGCACTTGATTGATGTTTTAAAAAACGGGAATCGAAGGGTATCCAAAAATAGACAACTGCTTGTCTGTTTTTGGAACCCGGGCTTCGGAGGAGGAGCGGAATATATGTCGCCGAAGGCGACATCATGAAGCGACAGGGGAGAAGGATTCCCGCCCCCGGCACTTGATTGATGTTTTAAAAAAGGGGAATTCCGCCAGAGGCGGATAAACTCTGTGGGAGTGAAATATATGTCGCCAAAGGCGACATCATGAAACGACGGGGGAGAAGGATTCCCTCGCCAGAGGCGAGCAGGCGCCCCGGCACAAAAAGATTAATCCCGTCCGAAAGGACGGGATTAATCTTTTATAGTAAATACTAATTAAAAATTTCCTAGATATTATTCAAATCATCCATTACATCAGATGACTCACTTGATCCACCGGAAACTCTTGAACCACCAGCAGGTTCCTCAATCTTGACATTCACACGAGCATTATTCTTTAGGCCAACTAATTTAGTTAAAGAACGGATAGCTCTGATAGTTGCACCAGCCCTGCCAATAATCCTACCCATATCCTTAGGATCAATTTTAACATTTAGCAAGACTCCCATCTCATCAACAACCCTATTTACTTCTACCTTGTCAGGATTATCAACTAATGCCTTGATAATGAATTCAAGAAAATCCTTATCGCTGTTTGCTGAAGCCATAATTATTTTTTTCTTTCAATCAATAAGTAGTGCGACCTTTCCGATAAAAAAAGAATATTTCATATTCACTACTCAATATACATTATACTCATAATTTATCTTTTGTCAAATTTATGTAATTTTCCCAAAATACAGATTATAAAATTTTATTTATTACATCTCTTATTTTATCCGCTGATTTTGCCCACGAAAAAACACTGGAT
>JBFFCO010000050.1:0-5183 GCA_041559835.1 Minisyncoccia bacterium
CTTGATATCTACAAAATCACCAGCACAAATATTTATTGTTTGACCTGGCCATGCTATAACATTGTTTCCTGTCTCTGAATCTTTTCCTTTTACTTTAAAATCTTCAAACTCAGGAGACTTTGCTGTTGCCTTTAGGTAGCCTCGCCAAAAAACAGGGTTGAACAATCCCCCTCCGTCAAGTCTGATATGTCCGCAAGCCCTACTGGCGGGACTTTTAGAAAAATTAAATTCATCCAAATAAGAACAAACTTTATTTTCTTCGCCTATTGAATTGGGAATGCAATAATCATTGTTCGCCCCATAAAATCCGCTACTTCCTGCTTGATAACAAGGAATTGAAAAACTTGTTATTAGAGTATCCATTTTACAATCATTTGATCTTGCCCCCGTATCAGTCCCTGTTGTAATTAATTCTGTTTCAAAAACTCGCCAAGGATGAATTGTCTTTTTGTTAACCATCGGCTTAAAACATGTTTTCTCTTTTTTCTTAGGACACTTTTCTGACTCAAAATCAGTTGATTTATCAAAAACAAAAACATTTTTTGTAGGAAAATCAAGTGAAATATGTAAATCCTCTGGGTTCCCCCCGCCATCATTTAATTTATTTGTTTCTCCTTGAATTGTCATTTGGACTGCTGAAACAAAATCAACTCTTGTTGCAAAAACAAAAGCCAAAAAAATAATTATTGATATTAAAAATATTTTTTTTCTCATTTTTTTAATACAAGGCAAAGATTAAGGCATTTATAAACGACATCTTTATTATTCTTTTATTCATCTTTTTAATATTAGATTGAGCCGTGCCACCATTTGATGGCACGGCTCTTTTTTTTTGGATTCATTTCCATATCATCCATTACTAACTTTTCTCATCCATCATTCCAATTAAGATTGGGAGTCGTAAATTCTTCGCTTTCCCAAATAACCTCTCCTGCATCAGTATCAATTATCTTAATTGAGTGAGTCCCTTCCTTGTATTCATGGCTTGGGCTAGACTTTGAATCAATAAACATACAATCTCTTTCGAATTGACTTCCATCACCCCAATCAATCTCAAGACATTTTGGTATTATGCTGGCATATTTCAGATGATAGAAAATAATCGGCGTCCAACGATTCCACCAAAACATCTCCACTTCTAAATCAATGATGTTCTCAACAACAAGGTCATCCATTTCCTGCGACTTTTTACAGCCCCATGTTCCTAATAACAAAAGCGACATCACTATTACTCCAATAAGAGCAATTATTCTGTTTGTTTTCATTTTTTCCTCCAAATTTTAAATTTTTTAATCCTAATTACATTTTTATTTTTATAAGAATAGTCGTCAAACGATAACTATTGACTTTTTTAAAAAAGTGTGAAACACAAAAAACACGGGAAATTAATTCCCCGTGTTTTTTGTGTTTTTTGAATAGCAAGAAATATAAATATTTTGGACTACGAAATATAAAAACTATCTCTCCTTATAACCCCCGCCACGTAAAGAAATTGCTTCGCAATTTCAACGTGGCTGGGACATAATAAATTATGAAATAATTTATTATGTCCCGCTAATCAATTGTCTTTACAATTGGCAAACCATTATTTCCTACTGGAATATATATTGTGCTGTGATTTGGGCTACTTGCCATTTCCATTTGTGCCTGAATTGCCTCATGCTGAAGATACTTATCGCTTAGAGTGGCATTGATAATTTCTTGAGCAGCTGCAATTCCCTTTGCTTCCTCAACTTTTATTTGTGCCTTTTGTTGCTCTACCTTCACTAATTGTTCTGTTTGCTCTATTTCCATTGCATTTACTCTTATTTCATTTTTAGCATTAAGCACTCGTTGATATCTTTGATATGCTGGCATACCAAAAGCCAAAATCAATATTGCGACAATAATCGCTGATATTAGTAAAATAAATCCTTTTGTTTGACTCATATTTTTATTAATTTAATAATTTAAACACTCGACTTTTTATTTTTTAATTAATTTTAATATTTTACTTTTGCCCTTATATCCCCCTCCCCTTTTTATTTAATAATTTAAATCAATAATATTATACCTGAATCATCTTTTCCACCCTCGGCGAGAAAAATTATAAGCATGTTTTTCTCATTTTTTGTCATTCCTGCAAAGGCAGGAATCTAAAAAATGCAAAAAACATGAGATACCTGCCTTCGCAGGCATGACACCATTCTTCCTTATTACTTAATACTATCATCTTCATTGCTATTGGCAAGCCCGTTCCATTTCTCTATTGCCATAACCCTCACCCTCTCAATAAAACTCCTGCTAAAAATTTTAACAACCCATTTCTCTACCAAAATAAATACCACAACAAATCCTATAAAACTTAATCCTATTACCTTAAAATCTCTTGTGATAGAATCTATAAATGAAGAGAAAAAATATCCAATTGACAAAAATGTAGTGACAGATGCTAATGAAGAAACGAAAAGATAGATAAAATATTTTCCCATCTTCATTTTTGTCGCTCCAGCAGCGGCCGAAGTGAGATGCCCGAAGCAATAAACAAATTTGGAAAAAAATAAAACCCAAAAGCCCCCTCTTTTAAATGCTTCTTTTATTTTTTTAAATCTTTCTGGCGATAAGAGAATAAATTTCCCAAATTTTTTTATAAATTTTTCACCAAATCTAAGGCCAAGATAATAAAATATTAAATCGCTTGTATATATCCCTAAAAATGTTACCACAAAGACAGACCAAAATTTAAATATATTAAAATGGGCCAATGATCCTGCTGTCATCATTGCCTCTGCTCCCATAAATATCATTACTAAATATAGAAAAACATATTTTAAATCCATGATTAGATTTTAATATATTTTCTTGATTATACAAAATAATAATATATGAAAAAATTATCGCTTCCCTCCCCCGCCTACGGCGGGAGAGGATAGTTGTTTATACTTGACTTTATTTATCGTTGTGAGAATAAACAAGTATGTTTGTGAATAATTTTTATTGACAATATAAAAATAATGGATAATATAATGTTTGGAGGACAAAAAAATGAAAACTAAAAAAATCAACAAAAAACTATCGTTAAACAAAACAAACATTGCCAGTTTGAATACGGGCGAAATGAAGAAGGTAAAGGGGGGGGCTTGTCACAACCACAAGCCTTGAGACGTTTATATCATTGCTCTACCCCAATTGCTGTACGAACATTCAGCAATCGGGGTGTAATGGGGAGGGTTAGTCATTTGTTTTAATTGGCGACTCCTTGCTTGGTTAAGGAGGGGTCGCCTGTTTTTTTAATCTATTGATAAAAAAATTTGCTTTTTTGGGAAAATATATTAGAATATCCTCATAATCAAATATATAAAAATATGGCACATCGTAAAGCAGGAGGATCAACAAAACTTGGGCGAGACTCTAAATCAAAAAGATTAGGTGTTAAACTTTCTGATGGACAGAGAGTGAGCCCGGGAATGATTATCCTCCGACAAAGAGGAACAAAATATTTGCCTGGAGAAAATGTAAAATTAGGCAAAGATGATACAATTCTATCCCTTAAAGAGGGGTCTGTTAAATTTAAGAAAGTCTATAAGAATTGCTTCAATGGCAAGAAAAGAAGAGTTGCAAGAGTTTCTGTCATCTAATTAAATTATCCTTACCAAAATTCTTAGATTTGCCTCAATCTGTGAGGCAAATTTTATTTTTATATTATTTTCCCCACTTTTCTTAATATTCTTTTCTAACTCTATTTGCTTAATGCCAACATCAATACCCTCTTTCTTCAATTTGAATTGAATATCTTCCTTGCTCACTGAACCAAAGGCAGTCCCTTTTTCTCCTTTTAATTCAAATTCTAATTTTATTGATTCAATTTTTTTTACCAATTCTTTTTGCTTTAATTTCATTTTTTCATCATCCCTATTTTTTTTGATATTTAACTCATCAATCTTTTTCTCTTTTTCTTTTGTTGCCAATATTGCTAATCCATTTGGAATCAAAAAATTTCGGGCGAATCCATCCGTCACTATTTTAATTTCATTTTTCTTCCCAATCCCCCTCACATCTTTTAATAATATAATCTTCATATTTTTCTTCGCCTCGCCGAAGTCTTGACGAAGGCGGGTTTCGCCCATCGAAGCTTTTCTTATCTTATCCCCGCCTGTCATTCCCGCCCATCTTGTCATTCCTGTCCGCCAAAGACGGATAATACTCCAGCAGCCTGCCCGCCTTCGGCGGGGAATCTCTATCTCACTGCTACCATCCACTTACCATCTTTTTAGACCCCCGCCTTCGCGGGGGTGACAGAAAGAGAATTTTTTAATTCAAGATATTTTGATTGATTTAATTATATATCAAATTATCCCCGCGTATTGACAAATATATTTATTTGTGATATAATAGAGGCAAGAAACTGGGAAAAGTTTCTTAAAGAATGTTTAAAAATAAAATACAGAAAAATCAGGAGGAAAAAATGAAAAGACTATCTTTTTTGTGGATTATACCACTTGTTGTCTTAATTATTGCCTCATACTCTTCAACTTTATTTGCAAAAATAAAAATAATAGAAGAAAAGAATGAGGAGAAAATAGAAGTAGCAGTGATAAGGCAGGTAGAAACAGGAAGGGAATTCAAATTAATGGTTGGGGATGTAATAGTAATATTTTTAAAAAACAAAAAAATTATTACTATTATAAGATCCAGTGAAAAAGAATTCTTCATGGAACATCCCAAAGGATGTTCATGTATTACCTGCTCAGAAATGAGAAGAAACTTTCACCCGGAAATCCCCTTTGAACCAAAAGAAGGACATGGGCTGGTAATATTCTCACTATCCGACAATTACGATGATAAGAGTCGCATCGTTTTAAGATGTGCCTCGCCCAAGGAATCGCTATTTAAAATAGTGGTTCGAGATTAATCAAGGATAGTTGCTCGAGAAGGCGACTAAAAACAGGGCACGGAGATTAAACTCTGTATGCCCTGCTTTTTTATTATCCAAAAATATTTAATAATTATCTGCCTATAATTTCATTTAAAATCTCAACTGCCTTATCTAATTGGGGATCATCATCTCCTTCTTGCCAATCTTCCGGTAAATCCACTTCATAATCGGGCTCAAGCCCATTATTATTTATGGAAATCCCATTAGGAGTGAGCCACTCTGCTATCGTGAGCTTAATCATAGAATCATCAAATAATTTTTCCATTAC
>JBFFCO010000051.1:0-5179 GCA_041559835.1 Minisyncoccia bacterium
AAGAAATTGCCTTGCAATTTATTTCTTGTCTCCGCGATGATTAATTCTCCGCCAAAGGCGGATCCGCCTCTGGCTGTAAAAAACTCGTTTTGCCTCTATTTGAAAGTCGGCAAAACTCAAACATTTGAATATATAGATCATCGCTCCCCATTCCTTAATTTGTTTCTATTTACTCTCTAGATATTCGAAATTTTGATTTTCTTTGGGAGTTAATCTTACTTGCCCTTCCGAAGTCTTGACGAAGGCAGGGTGTTCGTCCTTATCATTATAAATCAAAACCAACCCCGCCTATTGACATTTATATTTATTTGTGATATAATGTCAGCAGGAAATTTAAGTGGGTTTCCTGATGTATTGAGTTAAAAATTTAAAAAAATTTAGGAGGAATAAACAATGAAAGGACACAATGGTGGCTTTACAACTGATGTGCATTATGACGAGCAATTAAGTAAGCAGTATGACAGGGAGATAATATCAGCAATTATCTCTTATGCCGGCGAGAAGAGAGTCAAATGGAGCATAGTTGGTGGGTATGGCGAAACTGAAATTGAGGCTATTCATGATTTATTCAAAATTATCTGTATGCGCAAAACCAATGATATGATTAAAGACGAATGGCCAATGGAAATCGTTAAGATGAAGGCATTTAATGACCTTGAGGGTTTTACCAATCTTTTTTTTCAATAATCCTCCATCGTCTGACACAAAAAGGGGCGGGTGAAAAAACACCCAACCCTTTTTTATTATCTTTATTATTTCACATCAATCTACCCCGCCCACGGAGGGGCGGGAAAATCTCTCTTATTTAATATATTCTCTAAAAAGTGGAGACTTGACCTGCCTGACTTATTCTTATCCCAATTTCTCCTCCGGTTGCTGTCTCTAATACAACTTCTGCCTGATATGGGCTTGAGCCATCAGCAGTTGAGAATAGAACGGTTGGGTCGGGAGATAAGAAAAATACTTGCTGGATGTTCCTTGATTTTATAGAAAGAGAAGAAGTGATAGGAATTACCTCCTCATCAAAAGAGCCATCTGTTGGTCTTAAATGAAGAGACTCCTCGCAATTTTGACTATCACTCGCAAATATTATGTATTGGGATTCCTCGAAAAAAACTCCGTATCCGCAAGGGCGGATTACCTGCCCGGGAGCAATCTCAAAATTAGTGGCAGTGATAGCCAATTCTTTTGCTCTATTGATATCTGCCATTATTTTAGCTGATTGGCGAATAAGAGTGGAAGCGGTCTCCCCGCTTCTTGAGTATAGAATAAGAATTCCGCTAAGCATCATCATCACTCCAATTATCACAAGCATTTCAACTATTGTAAATCCCTTTTTTAAATATTTTTTCATAATTATATTTTATATCAATTTAACATCTATTACAAAGCCAAGCCATAAGATGTCCCGCCCCTATATTCCCTCAATAACCCCCCATCAAAACTCCAAAAAATAAATCAATTCTTCTTCTATTTTTTCTAAGTTAATTAATAATTTTTGATTTCTTGATTTTCCATTTGAATTTCTAAAATCGTTCTGAAATGCCCCACATTTTTTCAATGTTTTTTCGGTTATACAAATAAATGAGATTTGCTTCAATTCAAAATTAACCTTTCTAAGACGAGACCAAGCCCCTCTTTTTATTCTATCTTTTTCATATTCAGATTTTCCTCCCTTTAATTTTTGATGCCACTTTTGAAAAGTCCTTTTTTCATCATTATATTTAACTTCTCCTAATGCCAAAATCAAACCAATACTCCCATACTCCTCAATAGCTTTTGATATTGCCACACTATCATTAACAATAATCTGATGACTACTTGTATTTATAGCATGTGTCTTGAAGTCCCATGGAATATCCTTAAACCCATCAAATTTTACATTATCATATTTTGGACCGGGAATTTTCATTATGTCTTTTAAAAATTTTTCACAAATAAATTCAAAATAAAAACCCATCCATTCCATCTGTCGCCAATGAGATGAATTATTATTTTTCATCTCCAATATTGATTTCTTGCCGTCCCAATTTTTGGGAACTTTTAATAACCTCTCAGCGATTTCTTTTGAGTTTTCTAAAAAATTTTTTGACATAATTAAAAAAGGGTGGATTCTTGTTTTTTTTGTGGGGTAGTGCTTTTGATTCTATAAACATTCTTATCTAATCTTTCCTTAACAAAATCAAAATAATCCTTAACAATCTCAAAGCCAACAAATTGCCTGCCCATCATCTTACTCACTACTGCTACTTGACCAGAACCAAGAAAAGGATCTAAAACAATATCATCTTCCTCACTGGAATAAGAAAGAATTTTTCTTATCAATTCAGCAGGAAGTTTTGTCGGAGTTTTTGTGTCGCCATTCCAATATTCTCTATTGATAACCCAAACATCCTCCTTATCCTTATAATGAAGACTTCCCCCTGCCTCATCCTTTAAATTCTTATCAAACCTTGAATAAGGAAAAAACTTTTTTTGCTTCTCGTCCTTACAAACATAAAGGCAATGATAATGAGATGATACGAACTTTCTTTTCGTGACTACTCCAAATTGATATTTCCAAATTATGTGATTGACCACCTTGAATCCAATTTCATCTATTGAGTTTAAAATATCCCTTAAATTATTCCAACCAGAAAAAACATACATACTGCCTGAATTTTTTAAAACTCTAAAAGCATTGCTCATCCAATTTTTAGTAAAATCATAATAATCTTTTTCTAATATCTCATTATATCCCTCCAGGACATTATTTTCTTTTCTGTTATAATTTGCTCTTTTTGCTTTAAAATCAATGGCAAATGGTGGGTCGGTGACAATTAAATCAACGGATTCATCAGAAATGCCCTTCATTCCAATCAAACAATCTTGATTATATACTTCATTGAATTTTATTTTTTTCATAATTGTATCAATTTAATTATTATTAATATTTATCATTATAAATCAAAACCAACCCCGCCTATTGACAAATATATTTATTTGTGATATAATTGGGGTAGATGATTGAGGTGTAATCATCGCGGTTGTTAAAATTAAATAAAAAATAGGAGGAATAGAAAATGCTTGATCAAAAAAAAGTAAATGCGGCGATGGAGGGATTGGTTTCTTTGGTGCTGAAAAGATTTTATGAAATTAAAAAAAGGATGGGAGACAAGTTTGATGAGGAAATGAGTCTCATCGCAAGCCAAGAACTTTGGGATGGCGAATCTTATGGGGGTTATTATCCAGAATTAAGAAATTTGATTTTAGCCGGAGGAATAAGTGAGCATGTATTAAGCAATGTCTTATTTAACCTCGGGATCCCAGTATCAAGTGGTCTCAGTGATCGTCCTGACTTACCTTTTCTTTTTAATCTCTATCCCTGCATACTCAAAGAGGCGATGTCGCGGAGCAAAGATTTAGATTTATTCATAAAATCATTTATAGGCGGTGCAGAGAAAGTGGGGATGAACTTTAATAATTCTACGGAAAGATACTTGAAAGAATTTGTTATTTGAAGCATCCTCGCAAAATAAAAAATGGCACGAGCAGGTAGAAGCCAGCCTGTGCCATTTTTTTATTTAAAATTTAATTTAATTTTATCAATTTTTTAATAATCTATGATGTAATGATATTAATTAGTCATTTTAATGATATAAATATAATTGCGAAATATTTTTTTCAATAATCCTCCATCATCATCTATTGACACAAAAAAGATTGGGAGGGAAAAATCCTCCCTCCTTTTTTTATTATTTAATATTTTTATTATCTCAAAAAAAATCATAAATTATCTGGTCGTTCGGCTAATAATATTGATACAAATAATTCTTCTCCGTTTCTGAGAATCTTAATATTAACATTATCTCCCACTTGATACTTATTTATCAACCCCGCCAAAGTCATCCCCTCTTCTATCTTATCTTCCCCAAATTCCAAAATAATATCACCTTCCAATAAACCAGCTCTTTCAGCTGGAGAATCTGAAATTATTGGCGAGCCATTATCTCCTCGTGAAATCCATGCACCATAAGAAACAGGCAATTCATTTTCTTCCTGTATTTTTGAATTTAGAGAAATATAATAAACTCCTAAATATGGAGAAATAATTTTTCCAAATTTTTCATAAGAAGATATCGCCTTCTTTGCCAAATTAACCGGCAAAGCAAATCCAATACTTTGCCCGGCGGTTGATTTAGCAACATTTATTCCTATCACTTCCCCAGCAGTATTTAATAACGGACCACCTGAATTTCCAAAATTAATCGCAGCATCCGTTTGAATAATATTTTCTAATTGCTCCTCGGGGCTACCAAATCCAGAACTTGCCGTGATAGTCCTACTCAATCCAGAAACAACGCCAACCGAAACAGCATTCCTATATTCCGCTAATGCATATCCAATAGCAATAGTAGTCTGCCCCATTTTCAAATTATTAGAATCTCCTAATGTTAAAGTTGGCAAATCACTTTTGTCAATTTTTAATATCGCTAAATCATTTATTGGGTCTCTCGCCAAAATCTCTGCTTTATATTTATCTCCGTTATCAAGAAAAACTGTATATTCTGCTTCCTCATCGCTCACTACATGCCTATTTGTGATGATTAGCCCATCTGACCTCACAATAAAGCCCGTTCCTCCGCCAATATCCCTTCTTTCTGTTCCGCTTTCTTTTTGTTGCGGAACTTGAAAATCAAATCCAAACCCTTCAAAAAAATCTTCAAATTCTGGAGGTAAATTATCAAATGGATTTACGAAATACTGCTCTACTATTGGGACATTTTTGCTTATTATAATACTAACTACTGCTGGAGTGGCTTTTTCTACAGAAGAAACAATCATTTGCTCGTGAGATGACATACCATCTACGATGCCTATATTTCCTAATTCTGTTTCAATTCCCCTCACCCAATTCTTAACTTGATCCAAAACATTTTCCTTGCTTGTTTCGCCTGATTCAATAGCTGCACTTGATGTTTTTAAGTAAGCAAATGTAAAGCCGCCAATGGCTCCAAATATCCCACCCAATACAGCAAATATTATAAATATTGTTATTATTTTTAATCTATTGTTCATATTGATAATATTGAGAATATTTTATCAGATTCAATTATTGCCTTCCTTACTTTTCTGTCTATTTCAATTACTTTTTTTTCATAATCACATTTCTCTCTATTTTTTTTCAACCTTTTTAAAA
>JBFFCO010000052.1:0-5146 GCA_041559835.1 Minisyncoccia bacterium
AGAAATATTGTTGTAGGGATTCTCCTGCCCCGCTTCGCGGGGCAGGAGAATAAGTAATTATTTATTGTTTACCAATCTAAATTAAAAAAATTATTAGAGATATTATTAAAGAAATAAAAAAAAATTGGCGGATTCATTTGATAATAGGAACATTCTTTATATTCGCCTTACTCTCTATCTCTCGATTCTATAATCTCCAAATAGCTCAAAGAGAAAAGTTTTCAGCCAAAGCATCATCCCAATTCAATGACAGCCAAAGCGAATGGCAGAGATTAAGAGGGAAAATATATTTTCAAGATTATGCCAATAATCAATTAACACCAGTGGCAATCAATAAAGATTTTTGGTTTGTTTTTGTTGTTCCCGAAGAGATATTAGATGATGAAAAAGAGGGAGTATCAAAAAAATTATCCCAAATTTTTGATTTAGAGGAGGAAGAAATAATGAGAAAAGTTTCTAAAACAGGAGACTTATTTGAGATGATTGCAGAAAAAGTAGATGATGAAAAAATAAGAGAAGTAAAAAGTTTGAGTATTAAGGGTGTATATGCCGACAAGGAAATTAAAAGATTTTATCCCTACGGGGAATTAGCCGCTCAGACAATTGGTTTTGTTAGGGATGATATTCAAAATTTTTCTGGGCAATATGGGGTTGAGAGATATTATGATGATAAACTTTCTGTGAGTGAGGGTGGATTTTTGGGAATAGCAACTTTGAAAAATGCCATCTTTGGAAGAAGGAGTTATGATTTGATATCAACAATTGATTTTAATATTCAACTCAAAGCAGAAAAATTATTGAAGGATTCCGTTTTGGAGCAGGATGCAACAGGCGGGAGTGTTATTGTTTTAGACCCAAAGACAGGAAAATTATTAGCGATGGCAAATTATCCTTCTTTTGACCCAAATAATTATTCGCAATACTCATTAGATAATTTTACAAATCCATCGGTTGAGGCGACATACGAACCGGGCTCTACTTTTAAATTATTAACTGTTGCCGCTGGATTAGAGTCAAAGAAAATCACACCAACAACAACATATCAAGATAGGGGTGAGGTGAGGATTGATGGTCGGACTATAAGGAATTGGGATTTAAAGTCTCATGGGGTTCAATCAGTGAGTGATATTTTGGCAAAAAGTTTAAATACGGGGGTTGTCTTTATTGAAAATTTAATGGGGCATGATATTTTTTATCACTTTATGAAAAATTTTAGGGTTGATCAAAAAACAGGCATTGATTTGCCCGGCGAAGTTTATGGAAATATTTCTAATCTAAAGGGTTTCCAAGATATATATTTTGCGACTGTCTCTTTTGGTCAAGGTGTTTCGGTTACTCCATTGGGGCTCCTTTCATCGCTATCGTCAATTGCTAATGGCGGAGTGGAAATGAGGCCATTTGTGATTGATAAGATGAGAGATATTTCTACTGGCGAAGAATTATCTCTTTCTTATCAGGAAGGCGAAAGATTGATGAGTGAGGATACTTCAAGGATGTTGAGGGTAATGCTTGTTAATGCTGTTGAGGAAAATATGGTTGCCAAGATAGAGGGTTATAATGTTGCTGGTAAGACTGGAACTGCTCAAGTGCCAGATGATACTGGAAATTATTCGGAGACGGATACGATTCATTCATTTTTTGGTTTTGCCCCAGCAGAAAATCCAAGATTTTCTATTCTCGTGAAGATTGATAGGCCAAAGAGAGACCGCTTCGCCGGTCAAACCGCCATCCCCATCTTTAAGGAATTAGCCGAGTATATATTAAGATACTACCAAATCCCGAGGAATTGATATTTGATTTTTAAATAATAAAAAATGGAGCAGAGGATTTTTCCCCTGCACCGATTTAATGGAGTTAATTCAAAGACTCCACTTCCTATAACTTTTCCCCGCTTTTCTTAATTTTTTGGCGAAATGATTTCTAACAATTCGCCGAAGACCATCTTTCATTTTTCTACAATCGCCACCACCTGATGCGGTTTGATAAAGGATGGGTCTGTTCTCATCAAGATAAAAGGTTAAGTCTCCTGTCGGTATTTTTTTGTACCTTCTTACCATTTCTTCTAATGTTGTCCCGCATCTATTGCACATCTTTGGCATCCTATTTTTTCTCGCATTTTCTAAAAGTTTTTTCAACGGTATCATATTGGTAATAATAAATTCTTTGAATTCTTCCGCCGTCATACCTTTTGCTTTAATACAATAAGTCATAGACATTTTATTCCTCCTATTAATTTTTCTCGCTATATTCTATCACAAATAAATCTATTTGTCAATAGAAGCGATTTTTTTGGTTTATAATGGCATTATCAGACTCGCCTTCGTTAAAACTTCGGCGAGGCAAGGAGAAACACCCCATCTATTTTCGGCGGGACGTAATAAATTATTTCATAATTTAAACGTCCCAGCCACGTTGAAATTGCGAAGCAATTTTTTACGTGGCGAGGCGATGAAAAATATGCCAAAATTATCATTAGCAGACGATATTGAAAAAAAATCTGGATATAATTGGAAAATATTATCCCTTGATATATTAGGGATATTTTGGTCCTTAATATGTGGTTTTTTAATACTCAAAGTATTCCAAGGAGAAATATTTCTCGGATTTCATAGCGCATGGTGGCTAATATTATTCTCACTCCTTTTCCTCGGAAACTTTATAATAGAAAGTGTTTTTTCAGAAAAAACAAGGTTTGTTTTCGTATTTCTACAAGCACTCGCTTTCGGAGCCGGATTTTATTTAGCCGGCGACCTGCTTTCTTATTGGAGAATTGGACTTGCCATTATTCCCCTCATATTTATATATTTAGGAAAAAGGTCAATTATTTCCGCCGAACAAGATATGCTTAAGTTAAGATGGTGGAGAATGACGAGAAGAGGAGCGACGCTCATTCTTATGGGTCTAATTACTTTTTCTATTGTTGGGTTTGGGATATTTTTCTTAGAAAAGCCCGGCGATGATTTAATAATTTCTCAAGAGGGCTTATCAAGGTTTTTGTCACCATCAAATTCTATTTTTAGGATATTTTATGAAGATTTTTCATGGAATATGAGGATAGATGATTTCTCGAAAGGGTTAGTAGAAAAAACGGCTGGTGATTTATTAGATGATCCATCAGGGAGTTCTTTTGATAATTTGCCATTAAGTATTAACGGCATATTAGAGGCAAAAAAGAAAGAGGCAATTCAGCAAAGTGCTGGAATGATAATTAGTCAAATAAGTAGTTTTTTGAGGATTGATATTGAGAATAGTGATACATTAGAAAATATTTTTCATAAGTGGATTTCTCAAAAATTTAATTCTTTTTCGGACTTTACGAGAAGAAGTTTGATTGTTGGCTTTTTGATTGTTATTTTATTGATAGCAAGGGCAATAGTGCCGATTGTCTCAATAATTATAAGGGCTATTACTTGGCTAATATATGAATTTTTCTTGGCGACAGGATTTGCCGTGATTGCTTATGAGACAAAGAGTAAGGAAAATGCCGTTTTCAGCTAGATTTTTTATTAAACTTGATTTTTATTTTCTAAAAATTTTTTGAATTTGACAAGGGTTTAAATATATATATAATGAGAATATAAATCGTAGAAAAAAGGTTCTCGCAGAAAAAGAGATAATTCCTTTTGAGATGAATTAAGAAGCATCTGCTTCTCGTCCAGCGGTTTATTATTATCCCGCTTTTTTAATATAATATGATTACAAAAGAACAAAAAATAAAAATAGTTTCCGATATCACCGAAAAAATAAAAAAATCAAAAGCAATTTTGATGGTTGATTTTACGGGATTAGGGGTAGAAGAATCAAACTCGCTTCGTCAAGAAATGAAAAAAGAAGGAATTGAGATGAAGGTTTTGAAAAAAACACTCACTCAAAGGGCATTGATTTCATCAGGAATAAATAATGTAGATGTCTATTCTTTCCCTGCATCAGTAGCAATGATATTCTCTCCCGAAGAGGGGGCAATTATCTCAAAGAAAGCATTTGATTTTTCCAAAAAAAATAAGGAAAAGTTTGAGATATTAGGAGGCATTATTTCAAATAATTTCGTCACACCCGAATATATTGTATCTTTGGCAAAATTGCCTTCCAGAGAAGTTCTACTTTCCCAATTATTATCAGTACTCAATTCATTGCCTCAAGGATTAGTGGCTGTTTTGAATGGCAATATATCTAAATTGGTGGTCGCATTAGATCAAATATCAAAGTCGAAATAAATAATTATAATTTTTTCAAAAATATGGCAGAAGAAAAAGAAAAAAATGAGAAAAAAGAAGTTGAGGTTCCTGCTAAATTTAAAGATTTGGTAGAGGGCATTGAAAAACTCACAGTGGTAGAGTTGGCTGAATTAGTTAAATTGCTTGAAGAAAAATTTGGTGTTTCTGCTACTCCAGTAGTAGCAGTTGCAACTGGACCTGTGGCTGGTGCTGGCGAAGCAGGAGCAGAAGAAAAATCATCTTTTGATGTAATATTGAAAGATGCAGGATCTTCAAAGGTTCAAGTAATAAAGGCAGTCAAGGATATCACTGGTCAAGGATTGAAGGAAGCAAAGGATATTGTTGATGGAGCACCTCAGCCAATAAAGAAAGGGGCTTCCAAGGAAGAGGCCGAAGAATTAAAGAAGAAGTTGGAGGAGGCTGGTGCTGTTATTGAATTAGCATAAGTGTTTATCTTGAAATTTTTTCTCTTTATTCCTTTATATTTTAAATATAGAGGAATTTTTTCAATGCTCGCTAAACAGGGCACGGTTCAATTCATCTGAGGGTAAGGCGACTGAATCGTCAATTCGATGAAATATTAAAAAGGTTGTCGGCAAGATGGATGATTAATAAATTTAGTACTATTGGATAAATTCAGTGGCGATGTATCTTCGGGTGACCATTCTTTGAATGGTCTTTGTTTTCCCTAAACTATTTTTCGCCTCAATTCTTATCTCATTAACACCCATTTTCAGATAGACATTTTCTTGAAAAAATCCATCATCTCCTAAATATATTTTTTGCCCATTGATAGTAATGTGAGAATTTTTTCTTCCCCAACCAGATACCAATATTTGCTCATCTTGAGTTATCATATTTTCTCTTGGATTTTGAATGTCTAATTTTGGTGGCCATAATAATATTTTTGCTTGATTTCCTAAGAAAATAAT
>JBFFCO010000053.1:0-5136 GCA_041559835.1 Minisyncoccia bacterium
AGCGGATATTAAATTTAAAGTTGGTCTTCTCTTGTCAAATCTTGAGAATGTCGGCATGCCTAAAATAAAGTGGGCCTGGTCTGTGTCCTTATTTTTCAAAATAATCCTCCTGCCATTATCCCTTTCTATAAATTTTTGAATCTCGTCTCCTCTATTCTTCCTTATTTTGCTAAATTTTTTATTTATCAAATCAGTTGCTTTTTTTTGGCTAAAATTTCCAGACACCACAATCAATGTTTTGTCTATTGTATAATTATTTTTAAAATAATTTTCTAATTCTTCTCTATTAATATTATTAACTGATTTTTTGCTTCCTATAATTTCTCTCCCAAAAGGACTACCATTATATAATAAGTCATTGAAAATATCGCCTGTTCTTGATGATGGGATGTCTTCATAAAGATTTATTTCCTCTAATATAACTCCCCTCTCTTTTTCTAATTCTTTTTTGTCTAATAATGAGTTGAGATAGATGTCAGAGACCATATCAATAGCCACTTCTAAGTGCTGGCTATCTGTTTTGATATAATAGTTTGTATATTCTCTTGATGTAGTCGCATTATAATCCGCCCCTAATCCGTCTAATATTGTGCTTATTTCTTTTGGATTTGGTCTTTTTTTGGTTCCCTTAAATAGCATATGCTCTAAAAAATGTGAGATGCCATTATTTTTTTCTGTTTCATAATCAGCTCCTGTTTTTACTAAAATTGAGACGGCAACCGCCCTTGTTTCTTTCAATGGAACAAAAAGAACCTTTAATCCATTAGAAAGATTCTTCAATATTGGTTTAATAATTTGCTTTTTCATAATTATATTTTAATGACTGAGAATATTTTATTAGATTCAATTATCGCCTTCCTTGCTTTAATATTAATTCCGACTACTTTTTTGTCATAATCACACTCCGCCCTATTTTTTCTTAATCTTTCTTGAATCCTGTATAATGATTTAATTTTAGGATCAGTATTATTTTTTAAAAATTTAATAACCTCATTATGAGCAATCCCCTTTTTAGAAAATCTTACATTATTTTGCTCGCCATATTCCTTAATCAAATTAAAACAAGCATAATAAGCCCTACTAATAGCACATCTTAAATAAGCCTCATCAGAAGCATTCGCCCATTCTTTAGCTAATTTTAAGTATTCATTGCAGGGAAACATATTTTTAATTTAAATCTATAATAATATTATCCGGAGCAATAAACCCTTCATCAAGGGCATCTAATTTTTGCATGGCAGAATCCAAATCATCAGAAGTTCTTACATTCATAAATAATGAGGTGCCATCGCCATCATCCACTTCAGGATCAAAAAAAACATCAAGACTTATTTCTACATCATTACCAAAATACTTCCTTATTTGCTCTTTTGCTTTAGGAATATAATTAATAATATGAGGATTATCTATCAAAAAAGATTCTAATTCTGCCTTATTAGAATTTGGATATTCCATAATTATATCTCCAATCTTATCGGCGAGAGAAATACTACCACCACTAGAAATCTCTGTATTTTTTTGTGTCACACCCCTCATAATTGAAGGGGCATCATATTTTTTACTCATATTAGTATTATAATACATTTATCACTAAAAACTAAACTTATTCTCAAAGTATTTTTCTAAATCGCTTATCTTAATTCTCTCCTGCTCCATAGTATCTCTATCTCTAATAGTAACCGAATCATCCTCCAGTGAATCAAAATCAACGGTTACGCAAAAAGGCGTTCCAATCTCATCCTGACGACGATATCTTTTCCCAACATTACCATTATCATCAAACTCACACATATATTTCATCTTGAATTGATTGAATAATTGCCGAGCTTTATCTACTAACTCCGGCTTATTCCTCAATAGAGGGAAGAAAGCAATCTTTATTGGGGATATTTTCTTGGGAAATTTCATAACAACCCTTATCTCATCGCCTGCTTTTTCCTCAGTATATGATTCACTTAGAATAGCAAGAACAATCCGACCAACACCAACAGAAGATTCAATTATATGAGGGGTGTATTTCTCCCCCAATTCTGAGTCATTATAAGATAAATCTTTTCCTGAAAACTTCCCGTGCTGAGTTAAATCATAATTTCCCCGAGCATGAACTCCCTCTAATTCCTTAAATCCAAAAGGAAAATTATATTCAATATCATAAGCCTCCTTTGCATAAAAAATTAAATAATCATGCTTTTTCCAGCGAAGATTTTCTTCTTTAATTCCTAAATCCAAATAGAACTGCCATCTTGCTTGACGAAGTTTTTCATATTCTTCCATATCTTTCTCAGGAGATGTGAAATATTGCAATTCTAATTGCTCAAACTCTCTTGTTCTAAATATAAATTGCCCAGTTGTTATTTCATTTCTAAATGCCTTACCAATTTGGGCAATTCCAAAAGGTATTTTTACCCTCATTGAATCAATGATATTTTTATAATTAACATAAATCCCTTGGCATGTTTCCCCTCTTAAATAAACAGGGTCTTTTTGCCAATCGCCAGTAAAATTACCTAAATTAGACTTAACTAAATTATTAAATCTACGAAAATCAGTAAAATTTTTCTCCCCGCATTTTGGACATTTTATTTTTTCTCTATTGTCAGAAAATAAAAGATTTAACTCATCGTCTTCCATTTTTTCATCGGCTAAAATACCAATTTCTTCTAAAAGATGGTCTAATCGTGATCGGGTATTACAATTTTTACATTCAATCAATGGCTCTGAAAACCCTGCTACATGTCCACTGGCTTCCCAAATTTTTGGGTGCATAAAGATAGCCGAGTCTAATCCTACGATATTTTCTTTTTCTTGAACCATTTTTTTCCACCACTCTCTCTTGATGGCATTTTCTAACTCAACTCCATAAGGACCATAATCATAGACGGCCGAAAAACCCCCATAAATCTCCGATGAAGGAAAGACAAATCCTCGTCTTTTGGCCAATGAGACAATTTTTTCCATTTTTGTTTCCATATTTTATTTAAATATATAATTTTAATTATTATAAACCCCCTGCCTTCGACCAATACGAACAATAACTATCATTTTTTCACTTTCAAAAATTCTATAAATAATTCTATAAGAGCCAACTCTTTTGGAATAAAAATCAGCCAATTTCCCCCTCAACTTTTTTCCTTCATAAGGATTTATTATTATCTCATCAATTGCTAATTCAATTTTACTTTTATAAAAATTATCTACTTTTTTTAGATCTTTTTCTGCTTTTTGAAGAAGGGATTTTTGAAACATCATATTTCTTTTTTGCTCCATCAGATATTCTTAATTCGGCTTTAAATTCCTTCAAGGATTTATAACTCTTAATATTATTAGACTCAATATCTTTTTCCATATCTCTTATATCCTCCATTATGTCGGGAAATGTTTCTAACACCTCTATTGTTTCCCAAAGAGACTCAAACTCATCCATAGACATAATTACTGCCTTGGAGCGACCGCGACTAGTTAAGAAATATGTTTTCCCTTTTTGAACCGCTTCGGTAATATGAGAAATATTTTTTCCTGCCTCAGAAATAGGCAATTTTATTTTTGAATTCATATTGAAACCATTCTAAAACATTTTAACCCAAAAATCCAGCAGAATTTTTTTATTTCCAAAATAATGATTTTTCTGCTATTATATTGTTGTGATTATATCATATATTTTGATGAATATTCTCTCTCTTGTCATTCCTGCGAAGGCAGGAATCTCAACCCTACTATTACAAATCACTTGCCATGGTTTTTAGACCCTCCGCCATAGGCGGACAGGCTACTGGAGTATTATCCGCCTCTGGCGGACAGGGGTGACAGAAAAGAAAGGCAAGGGTGACAGGAAGAGAAATGTATAAGATTGTAGAAAAAAGATATTTCATAATTCAAGATTATTTATAATTTAAACATCCCAGCCACGTTGAAATTGCGAAGCAATTTTTTACATGGCGAGGCGAACCCGCCTTCGTCCGCCTCTGGCGGACTACGGCGAGGCGAAGAAAAACATGTCATTAGCAATATATAGAAAATATCGTCCTCAAAAATTTGAGAATGTAGTTGGTCAAAAGCCAATCATACAAATTATTCAAAATTCCTTAAAATCAGGCAGGATATCCCATGCCTATCTTTTAGTTGGGCAAAGAGGAACAGGCAAAACAACTATCGCCCGACTATTATCAAAAGCAATCAATTGCTTAGACTCAAAAGATTTAAGTGAGCCATGTGGAGAATGTCAAAATTGTCGCGAGATACAAAATAATCAATTCCTTGATTTAGTAGAAATAGACGGAGCATCCAATAGGGGCATAGATGAGATAAGAGATTTGAAAGAAGGGATAAAGTTCTCGCCAGTCAAGGGAAAATATAAAATATTTATAATTGACGAAGTTCATATGCTTACAAAAGAGGCATTCAATGCTCTATTAAAAACATTGGAGGAGCCACCTGCTCATGCCATTTTTATATTGGCAACAACTGAGCCACAAAAACTGCCCGAAACAATAATTTCCCGAACCCAAAGATTTGATTTTAAGAGAATTTCTGCCGATGATATTACTGATAGATTGATGAAAATCGCTGAATTGGAAAAGGTTAAAATGGGTTCTGATGTGGCAAGAGAAATAGCCATTTTAGCTGAGGGCAGTTTAAGAGATGCCGAATCAAATTTAGATCAATTAATTTCTCTCGGGCATAAAGAGATAACGAGTGAAATTTTAGAGCAAATTTTAGGAAGAGTTAATTTTGAATCAATTATGGAATTTTGCTCTCTCTTGTCTGAAAAAGAAACAAAAAAAGCAATTGATAAGGTGGGTCAATTTCAAAATATGGGAGTGGATATGATGGTTTTATCGGTTCAAATATTAAATATTATTAGACAAATTATTTTATTAAAAATCTCGCCGGAGACAGAGGAAATTTTTGCTAAAGAATTATCTGATAATCAATTAGAAAAAATCAAGGAAATTTCTAATAAATTTGAGGTTGCTCATTTGAAAAAGTTGTTGGATTTATTTATTAAGGCAAAAGAAATGATTAAGGATTCCCCCATCCCCACCCTCCCCCTTGAGATAATAATCATTGAAAATCATAATTTATAGTTTAGATATTTAAAGTTTAGGGTGCTGCAATACCCCCCCCCCCGCCGAAGGC
>JBFFCO010000054.1:0-4935 GCA_041559835.1 Minisyncoccia bacterium
CACAGATTATTAGAAAGGCGATATCCCCCTCCCCGCCTTCGGCGGGGAGGGGGATATGAATAGTTCTCAATATTATTTCAGATCAATCCAATGATATTATTATGAGAAATATAATATCAAAAAATAAACTTGCAGTATCTATAATTCTCACGGTTATATTCTTTAATGCATTGATTATTATCAGCATATTATTATATTCCGAAAAAAACTTTATATTCGCCTTTATTGCTTGGATAACTCTAATGGCAGTTGCAGTAATATATCTCTTAATATCAAAGTTTGATAAATTCACATCAGACTTAAAGCACGACCAATCAAAATCAGAATTCGTCTCAATGGCTTGCCATAAATTAAGAGCCCCTCTTTCTGTAGCAAGATGGTATTCAGAAATGCTTTTGAATGGCGATGCCGGACCATTAAATAAAAACCAAAAAGAATATATTCAAGAAATTTATAAGGGGACAAAGAAAATGGTTGATATTATGGGGGCATTGCTTAGCACTTCGCGAATAGAGATGGAGCTATTTAAGATAGACCCAAAAATGGTTGATATAACTGATATCGCCAACAATGTAATAGATGAATTATCTTCAAATATTAAGAAAAAGAAAATTGATTTCAAAAAAGAATTTGATGAGAATTTACCTAAGATAAGATTAGATGAGAAACTCACAGAAGTAATATTCCGAAACCTACTTCATAATGCGATTGATTATAATTCTGAAAAGGGGGGTATCTTATTAAAAATTTATAGAAAAAATAAATCAATTGAGATAATGATTAGGGATTCTGGTATGGGTATTCCAACAGAGCAACAAAGTATGATTTTCACAAAATTATTTAGAGCAGATAATGCTCGAGAGAGTGATGCCAATGGCAAGGGATTGGAGTTGTATATTGTTAAGGCGATTTTAGAGAGAGCCGGTGGAGATATTTGGTTTAATAGTCAAGAAAATAAGGGCTCAACTTTTTTTGTGAGTATTCCTTTGTCAGGAATGCAAAAGAAACGAGCCCCCAAAACATTATGTTAATTTTGTCTTGGATTTTTTTAGAATTGATGTTGGGATATAAAAAAATAGCAGGGCAGGTTGAAAAACCTACCCCTTTTAACCCTCTTTTATAATTTTCCAGCCGATTTCTTTATTATTTTTTTAAATTTTCTGCCCTCTAATTGTCCTCTAATTCTCCCGGTTATGTTAAACCGGGCGTCTAATATTACACCCGCGATTGCTCCAATAATCACAAATATTGTGAATACTAGATAATTCATTTTTACACCTCCACGATTTTAAATTTTTAAACACTCTTATACTACAATTTATCTAAATAAATGTCAAATTAAATTTGGCAGTGTATTTGATAAGAAAGGTCGTATTTAAATTAAAAAAACTATTTGAAACTATACAACTATCTTCTGGCAAAGTGGGCGAAGGCCTTATTTGCATCAGCTACTCTCTTCATATCCTGCTTTTTCTTAACTGCCACCCCTTCATTATTGGAGGCATCAATAAGTTCTTCAGCCAAACAATACTCCATACTTTTTCCCTTCTTTTTTCGGGCGGCATCCAATATCCATCTATAAACCAATGCGAATTTTCTTTCTGGTCTCACAGGGCGAGGAACCTGATAATTTGCTCCACCAACTCTTTGGGAACGAACCTCAATTGCAGGAGTGACATTTTCAAATGCCTTATTAACTATTTCTATTGGATTCTTTTTTGTTCTTTCTTTTATTATTTCCAATGTTTTTTGGAATATTTTTTCTGCCAAACTTTTTTTACCATCTTTCATTAAATAGTTAATAAACCGAGCGATATCTTCTCGTTCAAAAAAAACATCTACATCCACTATTCTTTTTTTCGCTTTTTTACCCCGCATATTTTTATTAAATAAGCTATTATTTTTTGGCATCTATCCCCCCCCCGCCTATGGCGGGGGGGGGATAGATGCTGGTATTATTTCCCCACTATTTTGAAAATTATATTATTTATTACTATTCCTTTGGCTTCTTTGTTCCATACTTTGACCTTTGTTGTTTCCTCTTTTCAACACCAGTTGCATCTAATGTTCCTCGGACGATGTGATACCTAACTCCCGGCAAGTCCTTTACTCTCCCTCCTCTAATGAGAACAACTGAGTGTTCTTGTAAGCCATGTCCTTCTCCGGGGATATATGCTGTTACTTCCATTCCGTTAGTTAAACGAACTTTTGCTACTTTTCTTAATGCCGAGTTTGGTTTCTTTGGGGTAGATGTAAATACTTTTGTGCAAACCCCTCTTTTGAATGGCGAGGCATAATAGACCGGTTTATTTATTCTTGTATTAAAACTGAAGCCAAGTGCTGGCGATTTGGATTTAACTGTTTTTGGCTTTCTGCCTTTTCGGACTAATTGATTAATTGTTGGCATATCCCCGTAGTTTATCAAAAAATAATCCAATGTCAAATTATTTTATATCTAACAACTCCACCTCAAATATTAGGGTTGAATTTGCAGGAATCATTCCAGGGATATCCCTTTCCCCGTATCCTAAATGAGATGGGATGGTTAATTTTCTTTTTTCTCCAATCTTCATCCCCTCAACTCCTTGATCCCAACCGGCAATAACAAAACCTGCCCCAAGAGAAAATTCAAAAGGAACTCCTCTGTCTAAACTGGAATCAAATTTTTGTCCATTTTCCAATCGCCCCTCATAATGAACGACCGCAGTTTGACCTGAAGAGATGGCATCGCCATCGCCTTCACTTATTATCTCTATTTTCAATTCTTCCATATTATTATTTTCATCTACAATGCATGCTCCCCCTGATGGCACTTCGCCATCTTGACAAGTCCAATCATCATTTCCAGAAGGAACTAAAAATATCATCGCTAATACGACTATTGCTATTGCAAAGATAAATATATAGATTTGTTTCTTACTCATTTTACATCATCATTATACCACATAATAAATTATTCCAACACTGCCTTGATTCGTCTTATTCCGGAGGAGGCGGATTCCTCCTTTATTATTTTAAATTTGCCTAATTCACTTGTATTTTCTATATGAGGACCACCACAAATTTCCCGACTGAAAGCATCGCCTGTTTCTTTTTCTAAAATACTATAAACAGAAACAGAGTCGCCATATTTCTCATCAAAGATTCCCGCTGCCCCAGAATTTCTTGCCTCTTCTAAACTCATTTCCTCTTTTTCTACTTCTAATTTTCTTAATATCTTATCATTTATCCAGTCCTCAATTTCCTTTTTCTGCTCATCAGTCAATTTTTGAGGGTAAGAAAAATCAAATCTCAATCTCTCTGAATTTATATTGCTTCCTCTCTGCTCCACATCATCGCCTAATATATTTTTAAGAGCAGCCAAAAGAAGATGGGCAGTTGTATGGTATTTTTTTGCCTGCTCGGAATTATCAACCAAACCACCTTTAAATTTCCCCTTGATTGTCGTTCGAGATTTTTCTTGATGTTTTTTCATCGCCTCGTCAAATTCTTTTTTTATTTTTTCTTTATCAAAAGGAAATCCCAATTTCTTACTTTTTAATTCTTCTAAAAACATTTCTATAGGGAAACCATATGTCTGATAAAAATTGAAAACATAATCACCAGTAATGACAATAGGCAAAAATCCAATGGAGGGATATATTTCTGGAATCACTGGCGGTTCAGGATACTTTTTTAAGTCTCTGACAAATAAATCTTGATGAATAAGTTTCAAACCTCTCTCTAATGTCCTGCCGAACTTTTTTTCCTCTGCTTCTAATTGTTCAAAAATAAATTCTTTATTTTTTTCTAATTCAGGATATATTTCTGAATATATATCAAAAATTGGGTCAGGTATTTTTTTCAAAAATTCATCTCTTATTCCCAATAAATTTCCATATCTTATCGCTCTTCTAATCAATCGTCTCAAAACATATCCCCTTTCGGTATTTGATGGCTCTATCTTCTCGGATAATATAAAAACACTCGCCTTTATATGGTCGGCAATAATTCTAAACTCCCTCTTATTATCCTCATATTTTTTTCCGGAGATTTCCTCTATTTTTTTAATGATGGGCAAAAATAATTCTGCTCTATAAATATCATCCTCGCCATTCAAAACTGCAAAAATCCTCTCCAATCCCATTCCAGTATCAATTGCTCTATTTTCTAATTTTTCCAATTCTCCACTTACTCGCCTATTAAACATCATAAAGACATTGTTCCAAACTTCTGTTCCATTATAAAAAATTTCTGTGTCGGGACCACAAAGACCTGTCTCGCCCACTTTCCACCAATTATCATCTTCTCCTAATTTTTCAATTTTTTCCTCAGAAATTCCTAATTTTTTCCAAATATCAAATGCCTCCTCATCAAAAGGTGAATCTGAATTTCCCTTAAAAACAGAGACGGAGAAATTTTTCTTATCTAAATTAAGCCATTTCTCGCCAGTCAAAAATTCCCAACTCATTTCTATTGATTCTTTTTTCCAATATGAATTTTGAAGAGACCAATTGCCCATCATTTCAAAAAATGTTAAATGACTTTCATCTCCTACTTCGTCAATATCTATTGTCCTTATACATTTTTGAATATTTGCCAATTTGTCTCCTTGTGGATATTTTTTGCCGGATATATAAGGGATAAGCGGTTGCATTCCTGCAGAAATAAAGAGGGTGGAGATATCATTTTCAGGAATTAAACTCGCCGAAGCAATTATCTTATGCTCCTTGCTTTCAAAAAATTCAAAAAACTTTTTTCTTAATTCCAAATATTTCATTAGACTTTTTTAATCTATGTCTCTATCTTACAATATTTTTTAATTTTTTTCTATTTCGAGTCTTGTCCAATACAAGATGAGCCCCAAATGAGTATTGATTACAATACAAAATGAGCCCAAAACAAGCCCATTTTGTAAAAAATGTGAGTTTAGGCATAATAAAGGTTATGCAAATA
>JBFFCO010000055.1:0-4802 GCA_041559835.1 Minisyncoccia bacterium
AAGCCATCTCGAAAATTTGGCCAGTCTTCTGTATCAATGTAATTATCATCATTGCTGTCACCATGACATTGTGTATCATAATTCCAGCACTCAGGATATGGCCACCAATACTCAAGGATTGTAAAGACATCATCACTCATATTATTAATTAATCAACAAAATTGAATTCGATGAGAAGAGCACCTCGTCTCGCCAAGAGGCGAGCCACCCCTCTATGAGAGGGGAATTAGATGCCCGCCTTCGCGGGCATGACAAGAAGGGGAATAATTTTCTTATTTCATAATTCAAGGTATAATATAATTACAAATGGCTTCGGCCTCGCCCAGCCCCTGACTTGCAGGGGCTGGGCAAAATTTTTAATCAAAGAATGCCTTTCTCATTCAAATAATCTCTCACTTTCTCAAAAATCTTATTATGACCATTACTATTTGGATGCAGTCCATCATCCAAATCATCATTATTCAAAAAATTATAAATATCTAAAAAATAAACATTTTTTTCTAAACAAACCTCGCTGATTACAGAATTGTATTTCAAAATATTTTCATTATCATAATACTTCTTTTCATCACTCCAAGGAACTGGCATTGTTTTTGATTCATCAACCTTAATCAATCCAATAAATATAATTTTATTCGTTATTTTTCTTGATTTCTTTATTAAATATTCAATATTTTTCTTAAATTTTTTGAGAGAAACTCTTGGATTATTTTTTGATTCTATATATTGTGAATCATTTGTTCCAATAGAAAAAATTAATATATCTGCCCCTCTATATTTTGCCTCATCTTCAAATCTTTTGATTAGTTTTTCAGTATTATTCCCTGAAATTCCTAAATTATATACTTCTATATCATTCCCCCTTAAAAAGAGGGTCCTTAATCTCTCAACCCAGCCACCCATCTCTTCATCAGAAGCACCCCATACAATACTATCACCAAAGACACAAATTGATTTTCCCAAATTTCTATTGTCCATAATTTTATTATACAAATATTTTTAATAATTAAAACACCGCTCTATTTAAACTTATTTTATTCTATTTTGACATAGATAATCTAATCAAACAAAGGTAATAAAAACGAAACCCCTTTTAGGGGGTTTCTTTTTTAATCGGCTACTTTTTAGTCGGCCTTTAAGGGATCATACAAGTACTGTGTCTGAGATATAATATGTGGGCCCTTTAGGATTCGGGTTGTGTGATCGGGGGCTTTAAGTTTTCCTTCTATTAAGGTTGTTTTTTTATATCCCAACAAAGGGATATCAGACATAAATCTTCCCTTCAATATATGCCTTGTTCCAAAAACCGAAAATCCTAATTTAGAAGTCTCTTTTGGTTTTACACTGCCTTTGCTCCCCTTAATCATTCTTAATGAACTTTCAATTTCTTTCCAGCCAAAAGGAGCTTGAACATAAAAAATATCTCCCTGTCTTTGATGACCAACTTCAAATTGCTCTGAAAAATCTCTGATAAGGGGAGGGGTTAGTGCTTCAAAGAATCCCTCCTCTCCGTTACTCATAAAAATATTAAGAACATCGGTATCTAGACGCACCAGAAAAGCATTTTCATCTGTTCCGCCAAACCATACTTCTTTTCCGTCCTTGTAAATCATCAAGAATTGTTCATCGTTTTTTATAAAGAACATTTCCACTTTTGAACTATTGTACAGATAGATAACATTTTTCATCCGAAAAAACATCTCTTGATTTTGTTTAAAATGATTTTGTTTAAAATCACCAAATTTTAGAACGGAAACTTTTCCAGCTTTAGTCGGCAAAATTCCTTTATTTTTCATTTCCCAAATTCTCATTTTACACCTCCTTTATTTTATTATTTTATTTGGGTAAATCTGCTATTATATTATCAGACCAGATCCACTTTGTCAATAGTGTATGAATCATTTTTTATTATCACTTATGAAAGACTCTTAAAAATGTTCGGGTGACGGTGATTGCGGTAAACATGCTGATAATCACTCCAATAAGAAGAGTGAGAGCAAACCCCTTTATGATAGATGTCGTAAAATTATACAAAACCAAACAAGTGATTATCGTAGAGATATTAGAATCTCTTATAGAAAGCCATGCCCTCTGAAAACCTTCCTCTATCGCCCTCATCTTGCTCAACCCCTTCTTCAACTCCTCCTTTGTTCTCTCAAATATCAAAATATTAGCATCAACTGCCATTCCAATAGACAAAATAAATCCCGCCACTCCTGACAATGTGAGGGTAACCGGAATAAATTTAAATATTGCCAAAGACAAGGCCGTATAAATTGCAAGAGCAATGGCGGCGAAGAGACCAAATAATTGATAATAAAGAATCATAAATACTCCTACTGCCAATATTCCAATAACCCCTGCCTTAACAATAAGCCCTAATGATTCTTGACCCAAACTTGCTCCAACTGTTTGCTGAGATATAAGGTTAATTGGTGCTGGCAATGCTCCAGCATTAAGCCTTCGCACTAATTCCTTTGCTTCTTGAGAAGTAAATCTTCCTGATATTTGAGCACTTCCATCCAATATCTCATCTCTCACGACTGGGGTTGATATTGGATATCCATCTAAATAAATCGCCAACATCTTGCCCTTATTTTCCCTTGTTAATTCAGCAAAAATATCTCCTCCCTCATCAGTGAATTGCAAATTAACTATTGGCTCAAATGTTGTCTGGTCAAAATCTAATTGAGCCGACTTCAAATATTTTCCTGTGAGTGATGGGGTTGATGGAATAAAATATGGGTCAATCCCTAAATACTGCTCTCCGCTTTCTTTTTCTTGCTCCTCTAATATCATTGCTGTCTCGTCTTCTGTTCTTTGTTCCCTAAATTCTAAATACGGTGTTTCCCCTATCATTGCTACTGCTAAAGATATATCCTTTACTCCGGCTAATTCTACATTGAGACGATAATCCTCTTTGACCCTCACACTCTCTACTCTTGGTTCTGCTACTCCAAAAAGATTTACTCTTCTTTCAATCACATCTCTGAGTCCTGATGCGACATCGCCTCTGTCTTTCTCATCAACTTGACTCATATCTACTTCGTAAAGTAAGTGGGCTCCGCCCGATAAGTCCAGCCCTAATCTAAATGGCTTCTTCATCCATTCGGGAATAAAGGTTATTTTTTCGCCGTAACTAAATGCTCCCGCCACTAAAGAGACGATGATTATCAATATTAACCACCACACCATCCTCGCTTTTGATATTTTATTTATTTTATTTGCCATAATTATTTTTTTTGTTTTTGTGCTTATTCTTTGTCATTCCCGCCCGCCAGAGGCGGATAATACTCCGGCGACCTGCTCGCCCGCCATAGGCGGATGTGCCACCTTTGGCGAGGAATCTATATAATTCCCCTCTTATAGAGGGGTGGCTCGCCTCTTGGCGAGACGGGGTGTTTTTCACTTAATATATCTTAAATTATTTTAATTTAAAATCAATTATAAGTCTTGTCCAATACAAAATAAGCCCTAAATAAAAGAATTTTTAAGGATTGCTAATGATAAAAAATTAAGCCTTCTCTAAATCATTTTCGCCAGCTTTTATTACTTAATTTCGGTATCATAGTTATATGATTTGACATGAGCCACCCTTTTACGGGGAGAACAATAAGATGATGCGGGGGCTAAAAAACTTATTCTACAATACCCTTATTAAAATCCTGAATTTCGGGGAGATCTATTCCGTGTTTCTTAATATAAGAATTATGTTTTGATATTTTCTCATTATACTTATCAATTATTTTCTTAGCGATAACCAAGCTTATTTTCTTCTTTTCCTCAAGAGACAAAACCACCTCCATTAGCAAATGCCATCTGCTTGTCTTATTCCTTATTTGCATATCAAAAGGAGTAGTAGTAGAGCCATTCTCAATATATCCAAAAACTTTAAATCTTGTTGGATTTTTAGATTTATCAAATAATATATCCTTTATTGTTTCTGGATATCCATGAAAATTAAAGATAACCGGCTTATTAGAAGTAAAATAAAAATTAAAATCTTTATCAGGATTATTTTTTCTCCAATTATAATTTCCAAAACCAAAAGAATTTATTTCCAAAACATTAACAAACCTCACCTTAACTTTAGGAATTTCTTTTTTAATAAGGTCTATCGCGAAAATACATTCTTTCGTCATATAATCGCCGATGCCAACAAAAACAATATCAGGATTCTTGTCGCTTATATCATTCCAAATATCTATACCCTTTTCCATCATATCTTTTGCCTGATTTATGCCCAGCCATTTTGGCTCTAATGTTTTTCCAGCAGAAATAATATTTATTTTATCCCTTGTTCTTAAACAATAATCTATCACTGCCAACGACATTGTCCCATCAACAGGAAAATAAGCAGAAACAAAATCATTTCCTGATTGAAGTAGCCCGTCAATGAAGCTTGGGTTTTGATGAGAGAATCCATTATGGTCTTGTCGCCACCCTGATGATGTGAGAATATAATTGAAAGACGGCACACCCTTTCGCCATGGAAACTCCCTGCTTGCTTTCAAAAATTTGGCAAGTTGGTCTGCCATTGATGAAACAATCTCAATAAATGCCTCGTAACTAGCGAATACTCCATGCCTTCCCGTGAGGACATATCCTTGTAAAATTCCCTGTAAAGAATGCTCGCTGAGTATTTCTATTACCCCTCCCCTTCTTGAAGAAAAATCTTCATCTGTTTTTTTTAATGGCCATAAAAATATTCTTTTTGTCTTTTTGAAAACTGCATCTAATTTATTAGAATATGTTTCATCTGGTGAAAATAGCCGAAAATTTGCTTCCCCCTTATTTAATGA
>JBFFCO010000056.1:0-4789 GCA_041559835.1 Minisyncoccia bacterium
ATTTTTTTCAATATCAAATGATAAATTTATGATATTAGCCCCAACCGCCTTCTCACAAGCAAGTGAGGCAGAAAGAAGAGAATTAGAGTTAGAATTAAAAAAGATAGAAGAGGAAATAGACCAATATGAAGATAATATTTCTAACTTACAAAGCCAAAAGAAACATTAAGCCAAAGCATTAATTTAATAAATGCCGAAATAAAAAAATTAGAATTACAGATAAGGGCAACAAATATTCAATTAGGAACAATTGATGGAAATATTGGAAAATTAAAGGTAAATATCACAACAGCTGAGAGTGATATTGACCGACTAAAAATGCTTTTAGCAAACTCGCTGAGGAAAATAAATGATGAGGAGGCAAGAGGAATATTAGAAATGGTTTTGGGCGACGAAGATGTTTCAGATGTTTTTGATAATTTAAAGGGGCTGGCAATAATTCAAGATGAAGTGAGGGCAAACCTTGTTGAGTTGATTGATTTAAAAACAAATTTGATTGTCAAAAAAGAAGACCTCACAATAGAGAGGGGCGATGTGCTAAGTTTAAAAAATATTAAAGAAAGACAGGCGAATCAGTTAGATGCTAAAAAGAAAGAAAAAGATTATTTGATGTCAATTACAGAAGGACAAGAAAGTGCTTTTCAAAAATTATTAAGTAAATCAAAGAAAACGGCTGCTCAAATTAGGAGTAGGATATTTGAATTTTTAGGAGGAGGGGAGTTGTCCTTTGGAGAGGCATATGAATTAGCTAAATTCGCCGAGCAACAAACAGGAGTGAGGGCAGCCATGATTTTGGCAGTATTAGACAAGGAATCTAATTTAGGAAAAAATGTTGGAAGTTGTGATTGGGAGACTGCTATGCATCCAAAAAGAGACCAGCCGGTTTTCTTAAATATTATGGCGGAATTAGGAATGGAGCCAAGCAGTGTTTCTGTATCGTGTGCAATTCTTTCTGATGGTGCTTATGGAGGGGCGATGGGGCCGGCTCAATTTATACCATCTACGTGGAATGCTTATAAGAAAAAGATATCATCTTTTACGGGAAATAATCCTCCGTCTCCATGGAGGAATGTCGATGCCTTTATGGCGACTGCCTTATTTTTGAAAGACTTAGGGGCTGATGCTCAAACATATTATGCTGAAAGAAAAGCGGCCGCTAAATATTATTCTGGTAGTAGGTGGCGAAGATATATTTATAGTTATGGTCAATGGGTTGTATCAAAGGCAAATAAGTTTCAGGATGATATAGATAGTTTAGAGGGGGCTTAGTTTTTGTTGTTTTTCTCTGTTGTTTTCGTCTGTCAGAGACGGACATTACTTGTCCGAATTTGGCGGACAGAGATATGTGTCTTTGTGGGGATAAATAATAATTTTGTGAGGCTAGTTAATAACTCGGATATTCTTCTTTCTCCACTCATCAATTTTCTTATGATGTCCGGAGAGGAGGACTTTTGGGACCTTCCAAGCAACCTTCTTATTTTTTGAATTTGGATGAAAAATCTCAGGTCTTGTATAAGAGGGGACACTAATCAATTTCTCGCCCATTCTCTTTGCCCTCTTGCCCTCTAATGATTCAATATTCCCCATAAAATTTGGCAGAAGCCGAGATATGCTTTCTACTATTGCTAATGCCGGAATTTCTCCTCCACTCAAAACAAAGTTCCCAAGTGAGATTTCTTCGTCGGCAATATATTTTGATACCCGCTCATCAATCCCTTCATAATGCCCGCAAATAAGTATTATATGGTTGTATTTTGATAATGCCCCTGCCCTTTTCTGATTGAAAACTTTGCCTCCTAATGAGAGAAGGATGGTTCTAATCTTTGAATCCTTTTTTCTTATTTTTGATTTTATTTTTTTAACTGCCTTAAATATCGGCTCTATTTTCAAAACCATTCCCGGTCCTCCGGCAAAAGGTCTGTCATCTACTTGCTTATGTTTGCCAACGGAAAAGTCCCTTAGATTATAAAGGTTTATTTTTATTATTTTTTTGTCCCTTGCTTTTTTCAAGAGGGAAGCATCAAAGTATTTTTCAATTGCTTCAGGAAATATTGTGATGATATGAAATGTCGTCATATTTTTGCTACATTCCCATGCCCATCATTTTCTTTGCCATTCTCATCTGAAGTTCCTTTACGGCGGAATTGAATAATTCCTTTATTATTTTTTCTTGTTCTGATGTGTCTAATTCTGGGTTTAGGATTATCTCATCCATTGTGAAGTCTCCTCTCACGACGATTTTAACTCCTTGTTTCTCAATCTCAACTTTTTCATTCTTTATTTCATTGCTAATGCCCTTCATCTGAGAAATTTGTTTTAATTTATCAAACATATTTTTTTATTCTCATTTTTTCTTGCGACTATATTATGCCTTGAATTATGAAATATCTTTTTCTATAACTTTATGCATTTCTCTTTCTGTCACCCCCGCGAAGGCGGGGGTCTAAAAAACATGGCAAGTGGGTGGCAATAGCGAGGTTGAGATTCCCGCCTTCGCGGGAATGACAAGAGATAGGCATGGCAGGAGGGGAATAATTTATCCATTTAGTAATTTAAAGTATTATTTTATCTCTATTCTAACAGATTTTTTTGGATTTTGCGAAATCCCGCATTAAATCCTCTAAGATGACATTGAAAATATTATGAAGTATTCATCTAAATATTTAAATCTTTTGGCGAGAAAGGGCGAATTAGATGCTCATAAAAAAGGAAGGATTTGGTATACAAGCAAAGAGGCTTTTGATAGATATATTAAGGAAAGAAAAAGAAAGAGAAAGAGATGATAATAATTTATGCGAGGTTGTTTAATAAAATTGATTAGCAGTTTTCTGCTAACCAATTTATTTTCTCTCTAAGAAACTAAGAGAAAAGGACGCCTCCGTTTTCACTCGCAACTTTAAAGACTTTTTCCATTTCAATGTATGCTTTTAGCCATTTCTTGCTAAAATCTTTAGGATTTGTAAACGATTGGACTAAAAAATTTATGAAATCTTCTTGTTTGTCATAATCATTTTCTGTTTTCTCAATAAATCCAATGATTTTCCATTCCGGAGCACTAGGATTTTCCAACTTAAGTTTTTTAATCTTTTCATATCTTTCTCCTCTTCTAACAACTTCTTTTAGTTTTTCGCGGGTCAGATTTCTTATCAAGACTTCTTTATCCGGTTTATTACTTTTCAGAAAATTCGATACAACTCGAGATGTTTTGCCGTCTATAAAAACATCACTTTCTTGATCTTGTCGACGACTATAATCTGATCCACAAGCCATTGCCGATAACAACCATTGAAGCGGATTATGAGAGAGCCATTGATTATCCGCCGCCTCGCTACGAGATTGTCCGAAGACAAGCATGGCAAGAACATTAGACCACAAAGAACTAAAATCATTGCTGTAAAAGAAACTATCCTCATTCTTATACTCATAAAGGTATTGCTTCCCTGAAATTAAAATACAAAACTCTTTTTTTCCATAATCATCGGGCTCATAATCATCAGGGACTTGTCTTACACAAGAAACTCCTCCATATCCCGTTATTCTTATCATTTTTTGTTCCTCCTTTTTGTTTGCGAATATCTAATTTAAACATTTTTCTGCCCATTATTCTACCAAAAATATAGTTATCTGTCAAGAGGGGGGGTATTTTGCTTTGTTAGAATGTTATATACGGTATTAAAGGATGTTGAGTAGAAAAATATTAATGCTCCCCCGCCCGCCGAAGGCGGGCGGGGGAGATGATAATAATTAATTTAATTTAAACAAAATATGGCATTAAAGGATATTGAGATGAAATAAGGTTGATTTTTTCTTAATATGGTATAGAATAATAATAAGGTTATACCATATTAAGAAAATATGAAGTATTTAGATAAAAATTTAATAAAAAATATTGAAAGTAAATTAAGCGATTTAAATAAATTAAGACCTCTGCCTGTTCCTGCTATTAAAAAATTGAAGGAACAATTTCAAATTCAAATGACATATAATTCTAATGCCATTGAAGGAAATAGTTTGACCCTAAAAGAAACATATTTGGTTATCAATGAAGGTCTCACAATCAAGGGCAAGCCCTTGAAAGATCATCTTGAAGCAAAGAATCATAAAGAGGCAATTGAATATTTATATGATTTAATTGAAAAAAATAAGAGAAGCACAATCTCGGAATTTTTTATTAGGAATATTCATCAGTTAGTAGTTCAAGAAACGGATAAGGAATGGGCGGGAAGATATAGAAATAGTAATGTCATTATCGGGGGAGCCGACCACACTCCGCCAGATGCATTAGAAATTCCCCAAAAGATGAATGAATTAATTAATTGGCTAAATAAAAATAAGGATAAAATGCACATCATTGAGTTGGCATCTATTTTTCATCATAAATTAGTTCATATCCATCCTTTTTTTGATGGCAATGGCAGAACGGCAAGACTTGTGATGAATGTTCTTTTAATGCAAAAAGGATACCCATTAGTAATCATTCTTAAAAACGATAGAAAAAAATATTATCAAGTTTTACAACTTGCTGATAAAGGGGATTATAGGCCACTGATTTTATTTGTTTATCAAGCAGTTTTAAGGTCTCTTAATATTTATCTTGAAAATTTGACTCCTGTCAATAAAAAGAGAGAAAAATTTTTGCCTCTTTCGGAAATAAGTAAAAACACAAAGTATTCATCTAAATATTTAAATCTTTTGGCGAGAAAGGGTAGATTAGATGCCCATAAAAAAGGAAGGATTTGGTATACAAGCAAAGAGGCTTTTGATAGATATATTAAGGAAAGAAAAAGAA
>JBFFCO010000057.1:0-4763 GCA_041559835.1 Minisyncoccia bacterium
CAATGGAACTATCATCAGCGGGAATGCTAAACCCAACCCCCTTATTTAGATAAATTCTCTCTGTTGTAGTGCTTGAACCAAAAGAACTCCCCTCAAAAATAACAAAAAAATCACCATCATCTCCACTTGGATTAGAAAAATGAATTCCCCAATCTGATAAATTCTTACCGGCTATTGCATTATTTTGTGTCTGGCGAAAATAACCAACTATTCTACCCGCTTCTAAATTCAACTGAGACGACCTCCTATAATTTGCTAAATAAGTAAATCCAATAACACCTATTACTGCTAAAATAGAAATGGATATTAAAACCTCTAATAAAGTAAAACCATTTTTTTTATTAAGTTTAATATTCATGCTCCTCCACTTTTGTTATTTTTGAATCAACTAAATTCACTGATATATTTTTTCCATTTTTCTCTATCAAGACATAAAAACAATCACATTTAGCTTTAATTCTCCTCGCTTCTAAAATAGTAATTCCCTCCGCTGAGCCAACATAATCTACAGCGATTTTTACCGCCTCTCTTTGAGCTTCATTTATTTCCCAAGGACGAATGCATGCCTCTATTTCCGAGTCCCAAGAATACCCTGCTGGGCCCAAGCAACCAAAATCATCCCTTTGTCCGCCAATTGCAAAAACATCTAATTCTTTTAATTGATTACTCTCTACGAAAAATGTTTTGGCGAGAGCAATATATGGCTTCACTGATATTGAATCGCTTTGTCCTCTGTCATCATAATCTATCAATATTGAACCTTCTTTAATTATTAAATTCTTTGGAGAAATTTCTTCTCCCAAAAAAACCGCCTTTAATCCATCGTATCTATCATTTGTCTCATCCTTTATTGCGGCCGAGACATAATAATCAACAAAACCATCTTCATCTTCATAAGTAAAACTCAATGCGGCATCACTTATGCCGTCGCTATTCAAATCTCCATAAACTGGCTCCTCCCATATTTTCACCTTGATGACAGAAGAGCCACCTGTTTGAGAAAGTTTTTTCTCTGCCTCTCCTTGTGAAAGAGTAAATAATTCTCCCTCAAGATTATAAGTTGCATTTAATGGCCCTTTATTTTTTTGGCAATCTTCTAATCCTTTCCTGCCCGCCAACCAACCGATTATCAATCCAGCGATTAGCCCAAGCAAAAGCAAGATTATTATTGTAATGATTCCTGTTTTTTTCATATTTTTGCTATTTATTAAAATTATATGCTGACTATTCTTATACCTCCTCCCCCGCCTTCGGCGGGGGAGGAGGTATTTATAATGACTTATTTAATAATCAAATAATACCAAATTATCATTAAAAATCAATGCGAGTGATCAATCAAAACTCTATCCACACTTACTCCATCCACAAATCGGACAGAAGCGACAACCTTCTTGAAATGCCAATTCCGTATGACAATTAATACAAAACTGCTTACTCGTCTCAATATTAGAAAAATCCATTTGAGATGATGAAATCTCCTTTACATTTGGTTGATAATAAACTGCATACCCCTCCGCTTTTGAATCCTTCTTGGAAATAAACTTATCCTCTCCCTCTGATTCCTTATCTTTTGAATTATTACCACCAGCAACTAAAACTTGATCCTTAATTGACTTATCCCTAAATATAGTCGCCCCCTTACAGCCCAACTTATGAGCCAATAAATAAATTTTCTCAATATCATCGGGCCTCGCTTGGCTTGGCAAATTATTCGTCTTTGAGATTGAAGAATCAACCCACTTTTGAATAACCGACAATGTCTTGATGTGGTCCTCCGGAGAAATATCCATCGCCGTCTTCAAAACATTTTGCAATTTCTTAGAAATCCCCCTCAACCCCTTCACACTACTATTATTATCAATGACTCTCTTCAACAATCTGTCAGAAAAAATTCCAGCCCGAGAAACAATATTTTCAAAAACAGGATTTACATAATAAAAACTTCCAACAGCAACATTTTTCTCATAAACCAAACTATAATTCGGCTCTATTCCAGAAGAGCATCCCGCAATCATTGAAATTGAGCCAGTCGGAGCAATCACGGTTGTAAAACTATTTCGCAACCCACCCTTCTTTATTTTTCTAATCAATTCTTTCCAATCTTTCTTGGCGGACTTATCCTTGTATCCAGCAAAAGGAAGTTTCCCCTCTCCATAAAAAGATTTTTCATAAAGAGGAAATCTGCCCCTCTTGATTGAAACCGCAACCGATTCTTCTTTTGAAAAATAATTTAATGCTTCAATTATATTCTCCATAAATTCCCTTCCTTTTTCACTATCATAAGAAATGCCCAAATCATACATTGCATCTGCCAACCCCATTACACCTAATCCAATCTTTCTCGTTTTCAAAGTCATCTCTTCTATTTCTGGGAGAGGATATTTATTAATATCAATCACATTATCCAAAAATGCCGTCGCCAATTTAACAACCCTCTCAAACTCATCCCAATCAAAACTTGCTTCCCCACCCCCATTTACTCTCTTAACAAATCTCAAAAGATTTATACTCCCCAAATTACAAGATTCAAATGGATACAAAAGAACCTCCCCGCAAGGATTTGTGCAAGATATAGGTCCCAATGCCTTAACCAATGGATTATATTTATTTATTGTATCAAAGAACAAAACACCCGGCTCAGCCGATTCCCATGCTTGATATGATATAAGGTCAAAAAGAGATTTTGGATCAATGTATTTTACTACCTTATTATTTCTTGGATTGATAAGAGGATATGGCTTTTTCTCTTCTAAACACTGCCAAAATTCAGGCAAAATCATAATGGAAATATTGAAATTTCTCATTGCAGAATTACCTGTTTTACACTTTATAAAATCTTCTATATCAGGATGATTGCTATTTAACATTCCCATATTAGCCCCCCTTCTTATGCCCCCCTGCTTTATCACATCTGTCATTCGGTCATAAAGGGACATAAAAGTTATTGGCCCCGAAGATGCTCCTCCGGTTGATTTTACGAAATCACCCGCTGGTCTCAATCTTGAAAAGTTATACCCTACTCCCCCACCTGATTTGAAAATAATAGCGGCGGATTTTAGAGTGTCCATAATGCTATGAATATTATCCTCAATATCTAAAACAAAGCAGGCACTACCCATTCCAAAAACATTTCCAAAGTTTGCTAATGCAGGAGTGTTTGGCAAGAATTTTCTTGATGTCATCAATTCATAAAATGAATCAATTTCTTTTTCATATTTATCAAAATATCCATCTTTCATCTTTCCCAAAAAATCTCCCCATGATAATTTAATATTTCCATTTTTATTAAATCGGTCATAAACTCTTTTAATCGCCTCTAAATGAAATTGGTTAAGAATATATTTCCCAATCTTATACTTCCCCTTATTTTTTTCCGGAGAAAAATCTTCATAATCAAAAATTGTTTTGCTTTTTCTTTTTTGATAAATTTGTTTGTCATAAAAAAGCGAGGATAAACTTGTATGAGTTGCAACTCTAATAAATAATTCTTTTGGTGATTCAATTATTCTTCCGCTATCCTCCTTCCTTAAATATCGGGATGCTAAAACTCGCAGTGCATTCAAATCAAATTTTTTATCTACCTCATCCACCTCCTCTTTATCTAAAACGGCCGCTTTTTCTTTTCTGATATCGGCTCTTTTTTGTCTATAAAGAATATATTCCTTAGCTATTTTATTTTCATCAGCATCCAATAAGACATGCTCCACCGTATCTTGTATTTCCTCTATTGTGGGAACATATTTTTTATATACTCTTTTCTTTTTTGAAAGACGAAGTATTACTTCTTCGGCTAATGATTGGGCTAAATCAAAATCTAATTTCCCAACTTTTTCTGCCGCCCTGAAAATGGCATTTGTGATTTTAGAAATATCAAACGGAATAATAAGTCCGCCTCTTTTTTGAACATTTCTAAATGTTTTGTTATTGCTCTTTTTAATCATAGGCGATTTTTCTCCCTAATAATTTGACCGAGAGGAGATTAATTTATCACCTAAAATTATACAACATCAAAAATCCATTCTCTTGATTTTTTATCAACATTATTTCCTAATAATATCTCCTTGCCTCGACGAATGCTATGCTATTGACAAATTATTTTATTTGTGATATAATACCATCGGTTGATCATTTGAGATCGCCTTTAAAATTTAAAAGATATCAGGAGCTGTATCATGGGCAAAAAACAAGATGAGTTAGTTGATGCTTTTTTGAGAAAAGTTTTGCAAGGCAAAAAATTATTGCCAGGGCAATTTTATGCCCTTTCATCAGCAAAAGGTGATAGGGGTATTAATGAAGAATTAACACGAGTGCTGAGTGGCGATAATTAAAGGTAGGGTGGGGTAAGAAATGTGCAATAAAAGCGATGAGAGAAAAAATCTTACCGCTGTTTTTTTAAAAAAGGCTCACTATTTATTATTTAATAGCGAATACATTTTTTTGACAAAATAATAATTAAATAATATAATATAATCGTCGATTTTAAAATATTAATTAAATATAAATTAATAACAATAGGTTAAAAAGCATCAGGGAAAATTATTCGTAGAATTTGAAAAGTTGTTTACTGCTATTTTTCCGGTTTGGTCGGAATATTGTCAGTTTGAACCGGAAGGGAGCCCGGCGGGAGCGGAAATATTGCGGGTTGCGAGTTACGGGATACGTGTTGCGGGTTTTATCGGGCAATCAAATCATGCATCTAAACCTTTGAACGCTGAACGCTGAACCTTGAACCTTTCAATTGAGCGTTTTTTGCTCAATTGAGG
>JBFFCO010000058.1:0-4618 GCA_041559835.1 Minisyncoccia bacterium
ATACAGAATAAGATTATATATATCAAAGTTTGATTTTTTAAAAAAATAAGCCTTTTGATATTATCGCTGGGCTTTATTTTTTTATAAAGTGATGAGTTTTTATTCTTTTTTTTTATTAATTTCATGTAGTTTAGTTATAATTTTCATTAATTTCTTATCAACTTCATCTAATTCCATTTGTAATAAGGTTCTTTTTTTCTTTTAGATGTTCTTCGGTTAAACTTAATGCTTCTTTGTAAGTGGTAATATCACTTTCAAAATATTCATATACAACCTCATTAATCCTAACTCCTTCTACCAACTTCTTTACTTTGATACACTTAAAACCATCTAATTCAAATTTTTCAACTATCTCAAATTCATCCAATAGAAGTCCTTTAATATAAACCACATCATCAACCTTAAATTTTCCTTTATTTCCTTCTTCGCTCATATTACACCTCCGCTATCAAACTACTATAAAACAAACAAAAAGTCAAGGGGTGGGTGGGGAATGCTATAAATAAAAAAGGTGGTTTGTATCCATTACAAGAGAGATTATCTCTTTGGATACAAACCACTAATTATTTGATATTATCGCACTTTTGGATATTTAGATTCCATCCATTTTTTCCAATTTCCTTCTAATTTTTTCCAACCTTCTTCTGATTTTTCTATATCATCATCCATCTCAGTCAACTCTTTTTCCAATCTATCAATATCATCATCAATTTTCTCCATTGTATAACAACCCGCTTCCTCAAAACTACATGTTCTTTTTGAAAATAAAAATAATAAACTTTTTATTATCCCTAATTCAACAACCCATCCTTTTTTTGCCTCAACAACATCATATCTTTTTTTAAGTAAATTCATTTAACTCCTCCTGATTTATTCGTTTTTTTATTTGTTAAATTTTATTGGACTTAACTGAAAAATCCGAGTGTATTATAGCACATAAAAATATAAAAGTCAAGGGGTGGAGGGAAAATACTATAAATAAAAAAGGTGGTTTATATCCATTACAAGAGAGATTATCTCTTTGGATACAAACCACTATATATTTAAGGTTGGTTTTATTTTATAATAAGAAAGATAATAAGAAAATAAAATGATGTTATAACACCTATGATTGAAATAATAATTATTAAGTTCCAAATTAAAATAACTAATTTTAATTTAGAACTAATATAATTTATTTTCTTGTAAATTTTTTCGGATAATTCTTTATTATCTTTATTATAATTCAATCGCCCATCACATTCCTCTTTTATTGTTTTATGGTTTTTTTCTTTATATTCTTTTTTTATAAATCCCTTTTTTTTAAGATTTTCAAAAAAATAACACCCACCTACAAAAAAAATCATTAAAATATAAGAAACGGTCAAAAAAATAGTAATTTTTTTTATTGATTTTCTCATCTTACACCTCCGTTATTAAACTAATACAAAACAAATAAAAAGTCAAGGGGTGGGTGGGGAAACTAACTTCCGCTTCGGATAGGCATTACCATATAGAAATATGAATTATCTTTTGGTGACCTTATAACAACTGGCTCTGATTCCCCATTAAGACCAATAGATAATTCCTTATCATCAATAATCCTTAATCCATCTAATAAATATCTCCAATTCAAAACCAAATTCTGATTATCACCAGAAACACCCACCTTTATTTTAGAGACATTCTCACCAATCACAGCATCATTTCCAGAAACCTCAATTAATCCATTATCACTATCACTCCTTAATTTAATATCATTAATCTTACCAACAAAAACAGAAGCCAATTTCACAGCATCAATCAACTCATCTCTATTTATAGTGGTAGATGTCTGGTGATTCTCAGGAATCCTTTCCTTATATTCAGGAAAATTACCCTCAACAATCCTTGAAACAAGTTCAGCATCACCAAAATCAAAAAGAATTTGATGATTATTAACAAAAATTTTAACATTTGAACTAATATCTAAAAGTTTTATAACTTCTTGAATTGTTTTTAATGGAATAATAACTCTCAAACTATCAATATTTGATTTAAATTGATCACTATTTATTATTTTTTCTGCCAAACGAAATCCATCAGTCGCAGTGATTCTAAACTCACCACCCTCTATCCAAAAAAGAACCCCGTTTAATTCAGGCCTCCTACCAGCAGGAGCGGCCGCAATAGATGTATTTATAAGTGCAGTTTTCAGATAAGCACTTTTTATTTCAATACTATCATCCGCTTCAACTTTGGGGATGATAGGAAAATCAGACTCCTTTAATCCGGAAATTGTATTAAATGAGTTACCTGTATTAATTTTTATTTTCTGCCCCTCTGTTGTGATACTCAACTTACTTTCAGAGATATTATTCAATACAGAGCCAAGAACTGATGATGGAATAGTTATTCCACCTTCTTCCTCTATTTTTCCATTGATAAAATAATTTATACCCATCTCTAAATCAGTGGCAGATATTCTAATTCTATTATCTTCTGTTTTAACTAATATATTTTTTAATATTGGCAAAACAGAACCACTTCCAGTCGCCCTTTCTACACTGCTAAATGCCTTTTTTAAATTTTCTTTTATTATTGTTATTTTCATATTTTTGTTTCAGAAATTACTTGAGATAAATCTTCTTTAAATTTATAATACATATCCCAAGATTCAGAATACGATTTAATAGATTCTACCATTTCTTGATTAATTTCACTACTCAAGGAAATATCTTTCCATTCCCTATAATCAGTTGTCTTTAAAATATACTCCCACAAATCTGGGTACTCCTCATAAGTTCTACAGATAATATTCCCAATATTTATCCCCTCTTTAATATTTTTTCTTCTATTCCCTCTTTCTTTATCAATATTTTTCAATATCTTATCCTTATCATCCTTTGATTCACTTAAAGAATCTAATAATCTTTCTATTTTATTAGTGCTGAAAGAATAACTTGAAATTAAATCAAAAATAATGCCTCCTATATTTTTTCCAACACTATCGTCAGTAGATACTAAATCCTCGACATAATCATCTTTATAAGCCAACCCCTCATCCTTTATTTTTATTTTCTCACGAAACAACCCCTCCTCATCGCCGATTGGATTTCTACATTCTGATTCTTGATATTCGGGAAAAATAATTTTATTTTTTTTGTGATTGTATTCATGCTCAATTCTTTTCTTCAATTTTTCATCATCCCCATCATTAGCAACCACACAAACAAAGGGTGATATCGTTTTTAAAAACTCACTTTCTTTTTCTATATCACTCATATCATTGAAATCCAAAATAATTCCAGTTCCCTCAAAATGTTTCTGAAACAATAATCTCTTATCCTCACTATGAGTATCAACTTCAATAACCAACATATCATTATTATGAAGATATGTTTTAAAATCTAATTCCATGTCTAAAACTTCTTTATGATTTTTGCTTGAATTAAACACCTCGCTAATCAAATAATTATGCATCTCATTATTTATTTTACCAAGGATTACTTTTGTGGTATTTATCCTTTCAAAATCTTTTTCTAATCTGTTAAAAACACCTCTATCAGATTCTGATATGTTATCCAAAATTTCATTATCTATTTTTTTAATTTCTCCAGTTTCTTCAAAATAATCAACAAAATCTTTTACATTTTTAGCTGTAAATATTCTTTCCTCAATAAATTGCTTTTTTCTTTCTAAATCTTTTTCTAAACCATTTTCAATTTTTATTTTTTCATTTTTCACACTTTTTTATATTTTTTAATATAGGTTTATAATCTTCTTATCCCCAAACTTATTCTACTAAATTTAATTAATATATATAAATAATAGTAGTAGTAGGGGAATCATTTTAAGCCAATAACTCTCGCGGAAACCCTTTATTTAAGAGAAATTTTCTTTGGATAACCTTTGGAAAAGATATGGATATCATCTGATTAACCTTTTGATTTCATGTGAAGAAATATTTTTAATTTTATTTTCCAGCCCCATTATTATATATCCTATCTTTTATCATATTTATCTCTTGCGATAATGATTTGTCATTTATTATATCCCTTGATATTTTTTTACAAGCATGAAGAACGGTTGTATGGTCTCTTCCTCCTAATTTTTGAGCGATAGTAGGAAATGAATACTTTAAATCCTCTCTTAATAAATACATTACTATTTGCCTTGGCTTAACTAATTCCTTTTTTCTTGAATGACTTAATAATTCTTTTTCTGAAATGTTATAAAATTCTGCTGATTTTCTTATTATTGTATCCACTGAAACTAATCTTATCTTTTGAATATTTATTTCTTCTAATATTTTTTTACACACATTTAACACAGGTGGCACTTTCCTTATTTTTAATATTCCAATTAATCTTGATAATGCTCCCTCCAACTCTCTCACATTATGAGGGAACATCCTTGCAACCTCTTCTATTATATCATTTCCTAAATCAATTTCATTTTTTTGATTTATTAATTTATTCTTTAAAATCGCTATTCTTGTTTCAAAATCGGGGTATGTGATGTCTGCCACCATCCCACCTTCAAATCTTGATTTTATTCTTTCTTCTAAATTTGCTAATAAATAAGGGGATCTATCGGATGAGATAATTATTTGTTTATTTTCTTGATAAAGGGTGTTGAATGTATGAAAAAATTCTTC
>JBFFCO010000059.1:0-4534 GCA_041559835.1 Minisyncoccia bacterium
CAAGAAAGAAATTGAAAAGCAATTTCTTTCTTGGCGGGAATGGATATAATTTGTCTATTTACGAACGAAATAGAGAAATTTTAGATTTTTTTGGGACGCGCCTTCGTCAAGACTTCGGCGAGGCGAAGGAAAACACCCCGTCTCGCCAAGAGGCGAGCCACCCCTCTATGAGAGGGGAATTATAATACCAGCCTTCGCCAAGGCTATGGCGAGTGAAGCAGAATGTCCGCCTATGGCGGAAAAAATATGAAAAAGAATAAAATTAAAATTAAAATAAAAGGGACAAAATGGGATTTGTCGGTATTATTTAAGGGCGATGATGATAAAGAAATTGAATTGGCAAAATTTTTTGATATTGATGATTTGCCTGAAAATATTTTATATACCCATCAATATTTCATAAAAAAATATTTAAACAAAATATGAATGAAGAAAAAGAATTTGATGATTGGAATGAGTTGAAGAAAAAAATTAACTCAAGAAAAGGAAAAATATTTTTCAAAGAAAGACAAATCTTTTGGGCTAATTTTGGTAAGAATATTGGTAGCGAGCAAGGAGGGAAAAACAAAGATTTTACTAGACCCGTTTTGGTTTTTAAGATATTTAGTAAGGAAACTTTTTGGGGGCTGCCTATTTCTACAAAAGTAAAATCTAATAGATATTGTTATATTTTCAAAAAAGATGATAAGAGTTATTCTATTAATATTTCGCAGTTAAGATTATTTAGCAGTAAAAGGATTTTTAGAAAAATGGGAAAACTAAGTAAAGAAGATTTTGAAAAAATTAGAGTTAAATTAGTTGAAGTAATCAAAAACCTCCCCTAAAAGGGGAGGTTGAGCTTTCTTTGAAAGAGAGCCAGTGATATTCTTCGTAAAAATCATTTTTGAATATCAAAAAAATGATTTTACGGGGTTTCCCCGAAGGGAAACATTATATTATCATGATACACATTAAAAATAATTAGTCAAGAATGGTTTTGTGGATAATTTTACATTTAGGTTAAAATACAAAAATATGAAAAATGTTTGGGAAAAATTAAGAAATAAAAAAGGGGGATTTTTTTGTTTGGCCCCGATGTCAGGAATTACAGATATAACATTCCGCCAAATAATATCAAAAATTGGAAGACCCGATATATTTTGGACAGAATTTGTATCATGCAATGGCATCTGCTCAGCAGGAAAAAAAGAATTATTATTAAATCTTATCTTTGATGAAAAAAAAGAGAGACCAATTATCGCCCAATTTTTTGGCAAAAATCCCGAAAATTTTTATCAATGCGGAAAATTAGCAAAGGAATTGAAATTTGATGGAGTAGATATAAATTTAGGGTGTCCCGACAGGGCAGTTATAAAACAGGGGGCAGGGGCAAGTCTTATCAAGGACAAGCCATTAGTAAAAGAGATAATTTCTGCCACTAAAAAAGGAGTAAAAGATTTGCCCGTTTCAGTAAAGACAAGAATTGGCTGGGATAAGGACGAGGTAGATGATTGGATTTCTTTTTTATTGGAAAATGATTTGACTGCTATCACAATTCACGGGCGAACAAAGAAGCAGGTTTATTCCGGAGTGGCTAATTGGGAGGCAATAGGAAGAGCAGTGGAGATAAGAAATAGAATGGATAAGAAAACAATAATTATTGGCAATGGGGATATTAAAAGTATTCAAGAGGGGATTGATAAGATTAGAATTTTTGGCGTGGATGGAGTTATGATTGGAAGGGGGATATTGGCAAATCCTTGGGTTTTTTCAGGAAGAGATAGTGATGATATTTCAAGAGAGGAGAGAATTAATGCCTTATCAAATCATTTAAAATTATTTAGTAAGATATATAAAGGCAAGAAGCTGTTCAATGAGATGAAAAAATATTTTAAGCCGTATATATCCGGCTTTTTAGGAGCAAAGGAATTAAGAATTAAGTTGATGGATAGCAATTCAGTCAATGATGCAATTCATATTCTTTCTCAATAATAAGATGCTTTGAATTGCGAAATATCTTTTTATAGAATCTTATACGATTCTATTTCTGTCACTCCTGCCTTCGCAGGGGTAACAGAAGAGCAGGGGTGACAAAAAAATAGCAATGGTGATATTAGGATATCATGTTGGCAATACTTGATTTGTGAGATATATAATATAATATAGAAATACTCGCGATTAATTTGATTATCATCAAAAAATGGATTCAGATATAAATTATCTAAAAATTGGAAAAGCAAGTGAAATAAAAAATAGGAAAGATAGACGAACTTTCCGTTTTTTTGAGATATTACCGGGAGCACTATCATGGCTCACCTTAATCCTTATATTCATTATTTCTTGGCTCTATCCAGTATGGGCCGTTGTTTTTGTTGTCTTATTTGACACTTATTGGTTTTTCAAAACATTATTCTTTACAATTCATGCAGTTCATACATTTAAAATTTTAAGAAAAAGTTTGAAAGCAGATTGGCTAATAGAATTAAAAAATTTACCAAAAGAAAAGTATAATTTACAAGGAATATCTTCATGGGAAGATATATATCATCTTATTATATTCCCAATGGTTATTGAGGAATATGAAGTTGTGCGAGAAACATTTTTGGCGATAGAAAAATCAAATTATCCATTGGAAAAATTAATAGTTGTTCTTTCTTATGAGGAGAGAAAAGAAAATCATGGGAAAGAGGTGGCGGAAAAGATAAAAGATGAGTTTGAAAATAAATTCTTTAAATTACTAATAACAAAACACCCAGATGGTATAGAGGGCGAGCTAGCGGGCAAAGGGGCTAATGAGACATGGGCAGCAAGAATGGCCAAGGAAGAAATAATTGATGATCTTAAAATACCTTACGAAAGAGTTGTTGTCTCTTCATTTGATGTTGATACTGCGATTTCTCCAAATTATTTCGCCTGTCTTTCATATAGATATCTAACGGCAAAAAATCCTCTTCGCTCAAGCTTTCAGCCAATCCCATTTTTTACAAATAATATTTGGCAGGCCCCAGCATTAGCAAGGGTTATTTCTTTTTCTGCAACATTTTTTCAATTCATTCAGCAATCTAGACCAGAAAAAATGACTACTTTTTCTTCTCATTCTATGCCCTTTGCATCTTTGATAGAAATAGATTTTTGGCAAACAAATGTAGTGAGCGAAGACTCTAGAATTTTTTGGCAATTTTATCTTTTTTATAATGGAGATTGGGAGGTGGTTCCTCTTTTCTATCCAGTTAATATGGATGCGAATGTTGATAGGACATTTTGGGGAACAATGGTTAATCAATATAAGCAGCAAAGAAGGTGGGGGTATGGTGCTCATGATTTGGCATATATATTTTTTGGATTTACAAAGAATAAGAAAATTTCTTTAAAAGATAAGTTGTCTTGGGGCTTCGTGGCATTAGAAGGATTTTACTCATGGGCGACAAGTGCTTTGATTATTTTTCTTTTAGGTTGGTTGCCGAATATTTTAGGTGGGGCAAGATTCAGTACTACGATTATTTCATTCAATTTACCGAAAATTACTAGCTATATAATGACCGCCGCCACGGTTGGTTTAGTTATTATGGCAATATTGAGCTTTTGGTTTTTACCACCTCGCCCTCCAAGATTTGGAAAATTTAGATATGTTTGGATGGTTCTTCAATGGATATTTGTTCCTTTGGCAATGATTGTTTTTGGTTGCGTCCCGGCACTGGAGGCCCAAACAAGATTAATATTTGGAAAATATATGGGGTTCTGGGTGACTCCAAAGCATAGGCAGGGCAGTCCCTAAATAAAATAATTTATGAATCGTGAGTCTAAAATAAATTGGCTGATGCTCGCTTTAACGATAATATTTCTTATTGGGCTTGTTTCAATTTCTAAATATTCAGATACAAAATATTTTCAAGGCAAGAGAGTCGCCATATTAGGCGATAGCATCACATCAGCAGAGGAAGTTTTGGTAGGGCAGGAATTTGCGAGTTTGATAGAAAAAGATTTAGGGGTCGATGTTTTTAATTTTGGAAAAAGATGGGATACAACAAGTGATGCCCTAAGTAGGTTGAAAGATGTTGTCGGTATTTACCCCGATGTTGTAGTAATAATATTGGGGGGAAATGACATAATAGAAGATATTCCTATTGTTGAGACAAAAGAAAATTTAGAAAAAATAGTTGAATTTTTTAAAGAAAAAGAAATCTCAATTATTATTTGTGGATTAAATAGTCAATACTTTTTTAATTATGAAAAAATGTTTAGTGGGATTGCTATCAAAAAATCTGTGAGTGCATTTGTTCCCGGATTATTAAATGGTGTTTTGGTGAATATTGATTTAGCACCCGATGTCGTTCATCCGAATGGAGATGGGCATAGGGTTATTGCTAATCGCCTTCTGCCCCATATAAGAAAAGTGCTATTATTGGAATAATTTTTTATAGGGGGTATAATATAATAGTAAGGGGTGTTCTTCTTTATCGCCCCTGTCCGTCAAAGGCGGATAATACTCCGGCAGCCTGTCCGCCTATGGCGGAGGGTCTAAAAAGATGGGGGAATAGAAGTCGTATGATATAGA
>JBFFCO010000060.1:0-4512 GCA_041559835.1 Minisyncoccia bacterium
AGATATCATTTTTATATTTAATTCTACGGCTGTAGAAAAATCTTGAGAGGATACTGCTGGCAAGCTAAATGTTTTGTGATAAACTGAACCGCTTGCCAGTGATAAAACGGCATTCATTTGTTTAAATTTTGATAATTCAGGGGAATTTCTCAATGATACTAATACTTCTCTTAATTCATCGGGTTTTTTTAATAATCCATCCTCAATAATTCCATCCTCTAATTCTGCTTCTAATTTTATTTTTACTTTCTTGTCTTTGTCGTTGTTATCAAAAAGAACTATTTTTACATCGTTATCGCTTATTGATATCCCAGAAATTATTTCTTTCGGAGTTAAATATTTTATTATTTTTTTCCAATCCATATTTTTCTTCTCTTATTCTCCGCCATAGGCGGACATTCTGCCCTCTAATAGAGGGGTGGCTCGCCTCTTGGCGAGACGGGGTGTTTCTCCTTGCCCTGCCGAAGCCAACTTTCTTTATCTTATCTTTATATATATTCTAACACAATTTAAATTAAAATAAAAAAAGAGGGGTGGCTAAAAGGTCTGTACCTATTAACCACCCATGAGAAAAATTATTTTGTTTTTCTAACATCTGTTTTTAATCTTCGCCATCATCTTACTTCTGACCCAGTCAATTTCATCATCCGGTTTTATCATCATTTCATTTTCTCGAAAGGTAAATCTTACGAGATATCCAGTTTGTTTAGCAATTTTCAAAAATCCATTTAATTGATCATTTTGAACCTGTCCGGAATATTTGATTTCAATTTTTCCATCTTCATTTCTATTTAACTCAAATTCATCCATTGCTTGATATTCTCGATCATAATACCAACCATTAGGCTCTGCCTCAACTATCTCCTCAATTTTACTCATAGCCCACAAGTTTTCTAAGTTATTAATAAATTCGCCTTTTTCGGCATCACCATCAAAAATACCCTTAATTTCTTCACGAAAATCATTAAAATTCATTTAATTCCTCCTTTTATTTTAGTATCTATTCTTATTTCCTTTGTTAAATCTGCCTCTCACAGACTGCCCCTATTCTATCATATATTTATCTATTTGTCAAATTTTAGTCAAATAAGGATTTTGCTAGAAACTTATCAATATCCTCATCAACATCTTTCCAAATCCCCTTAAACTTCTTGATTAAGTCCTTATGCTCGGGATAACTCATTGTCTTTTGATTAAATAATCATTCACAAAAAAATTATTAAGATATCTCTTTCAATTCAGCCACAATCTCTTTTCTCATAATAATTATGCCCTCTTTTTCGGCGATTTTATCTTGAAATTTAATATCCAAAAGTTTTTCTAATAAACCTTGAGTTTTCTCATCTAAAGCAAAGAGAATATTATATCCGTCTTTAATATCAATAGAATTCAAAAAAACAATATCTAATTTCTCCTGCTCTTTTATATCAATTAAAGCCCCTTCTATTTCCTCAAAATTATTCTTAATAAATTCTCTCAAATTGATTATCTCTAATTGGGCTATTCCAACCAATCCTTCTTTTGCAGAAAACTTTTTTAAATCTCCTAACAAAAAACTTTTTAATGGCTCATCTATTTTAGATTTGAATTCAAACATCTTCTCAATATAATTTTCTGACAAATCAATTTTTTCCTTCAACCAATCAGCCATTTTTATATCTCTTTGGGTTGCTAATTTGCTTTTGAAATTAATTGTATTAGAAATTATCGCCGAATAAAGCAAGATTGATGAATTATTAGACGGCTCAACATTTTCATTAAAAAATTTTTCAGCAATTAAGGTGGCACAAGAACCGACTAATTCTATTTGATTTTTAGAATTAGGAAAATTACTCAAATCATTTGCCTTTCGATGATCTATGATTTCAATTATCTTATTAAAATCAATTCTTTCTGAAATATCTTTTGGGCTACTCGCATCAACGACGATAACCTCACTTCCTTCATCAAAATCTTTTTCTTTATAAAATCCACTTATATTAAATCTATCAATTACGAATTTTGCCTCAATATGAGGATTGCCAAAAATAATTGGTAAAATTTCAAATCCTCTTTTTCTCAAAAACTCTGAATAGGCATACATACAGGCTATACCATCTAAATCAGGGTTTATATAAGATGTTATTATCTTTTTCATAATTTTATTAAATAATTATTCATAAATAGATATTGACTAATTATTATTAAGATGTAGTATAAAGATACTATACTTCCTTAATCGGAAGCCCCGGTAATACCCTTGCGGTATTATCCACAATTAAATTTCTTTGCTTCGGCAAGGGAATTTTTTTTAGAAAATTGTATTTTTTAATTCTTTATAAGTATTGGTGTCTGGGGTCAGATATTTAGAAAGACCTCTTTTGAAATCATCTTTATTGATGCCGGTAATCACTCCACACAAATTCATTATTTCACTAACTTTATCTTTGACGTCATCATTAACTATATTCTCTACAATTTCATTATATTTGTCTTCTTTTAAATTAGTATATTTCTTAGATAAAATTTCAAAATCAAAAAGATAATTTTCAATCTCTTTTCTGTTTAACATCCTATGAGAATTACTTCTAGCCAACCATTCATTTCTTTGTTCAGTTGTGGTCGGTGATTTATCCCCGTTTATATCCATATCTTTTAAAATCAATAATTCAACTCCTTCAAATGCCTTACCAAGTATTTTTAAAGCAATCTCGCTGTAAATATCCGGCTCAGTTCTCCCACCGCTAGAAATAAATAAGGTTTTTGGAAATTCTTTTTCAAAAATATTGTTATAGACTTCTGCATCTAGACCCCGTTCCTCTCCATTTTCGCCTGGATCTTTTCTGCCTTCGCAATAAACAATTGTCTCTGGAGACATCAAACCAGTTAAATCTTCCAATGCTGTTCTAAATACTCTTTTCCAATTCTTTCTTGAAAATTCCATCGGCTTTATTATAACTGGCTCATCAAAATTTTTATCAGAAAAATCTAATACAATTGACTTGTCTCTCAATTCATCTTGAAGGGCTCTCAAAAAACCAATGCTGTGGGTGGCTATCCAAAGTTGGCAATTTTCAGGAATTAATTTTTCTATTTCTAAAAATAATTTTCTTTGGATAGAAGTATTTAGATGTAGTTCTGGCTCATCAATACAGAAAATTGTATCGTTATATTCTTTTGTTTTCATAACAAAATCAATAACTAAATCAACAACTTCTTTCTCTCCAGAAGAAAGATTTTCAAAAGGAAAGTTTTTTGACTCCCCTTTTTCAAAAAATAACTGCCCCCTTCCTCCGATTATATCTCCTAAATCTGAAATTTTTATTTCTAATATAGAATTTAAAATCCTATTTATTTCTCCGATTAGATCGTCTTTAAATTCTTTTCCAGTCTTATCTCCATTTTGATATTCATTAATCAATTGACCATGAAGTCTTTCATAGTTTTTTTGCAAACGACTATCTAATGAAATTGTATTAATAGGCCTTTGCTCTTCTGTGATTTCTGGAGATTTTTGAATTTTATTTACATTTATTGAACTAGTAAATCTATAAGGGGTTCTCACATAAAAACTTTTTCTATCGAAAACTTGAGAATTATTTTCTCTAAAAATTTGAATTGATCTACCTCTATCAAAACCAGTATCTTCTTGTGAGGCTTGATATATAGATTTGGATAAATAATCATTCCCTGCTCCTCCCATATCTTGATAATCTCTTAACTTTTCTAAAAAAGCATCAAAGACACAGCTTTTACCTGATCCATTTGGACCAACTAAAGCAACTATTTTTTTAGAACCAAAAGACAAATCTAACAATAGATCAGTAAATCTTCTAAAATGCAATAATTTTATACTTTTTATTTTCATATTTTACCAAACCCTACACTCCAAAAAATTAAGAGTGGGGGGTTGCCTTCCATAATTAAAGATAAATCTTGCTATCTCATATTAAATCCCAAGCAACAATACCAAACTTATCAAATTTTTCTTTATATTTTGGAAATCCATAATAAACTTTTTTCATTTCCTCTATTGAATCAACAAAAGGCATTATTTTTTTAAAATCAATCGATTTGGTTAGTTCGTCTATATTTTCAAAAGTTCTAACAGATTTTACCCTCTTTTCTATTTTTTCACTTCCACAGATAAAAACCAAGACATCGTCTTTCTTTATTTTTTGATACTTATCGGTGTTAGCCCTTGTTTCTATTGTTTTTTCTTCATTACGAATTGAATCAAAAACAATTTTATCAACTCGGCGAATTTTTAAATTATGTTTTTTCATTATCTTGATTATACAATAAAAAAACCAGTCTTGCCAAAGGCAGAACCGGTGATTATAGTGTTTTTATCTTATCAGGAATAAAATTAAAAATCAATCTACCCATATCTATCGCTATCCACAAATAGCATTTGACAACCGACCGCTTGATGATATATTATAAAGATGACGAGTAATTTCCTTATATGTGGGTCTCCGGAATGGTTACTCGTAAATAGCATATAGGGTTTCATCTTTTTTTCTTATGGAA
>JBFFCO010000061.1:0-4482 GCA_041559835.1 Minisyncoccia bacterium
TAATATCAGGAGTCCCATTCGTTAGAACAAACAGAAAGGTTTTGGAAAATTTAGAAAAAGAAATTCAATGGGACAAAGTAAAAAAATTTTATGATTTGGGCTCAGGAAATGGAGATGTGATTAATTTTTTTGCCAATCGTCATCCTGATATAGAATTTATTGGATATGAGTTAAATTTTTTTAGAAATTGGAAGGCAAGATTAAGATTTTTTCCAAATACAAAATTTTTAACTAAGAATTTTTTCAAAGAAAATTTCAATGATGCAGATATTATATTTACATTTCTTTTTACAGAGACAATGGATAATATTTTTGATAAGTTAAGAAATGAATTAAGCGATTCCACTATCTTAATAACAAATTCCTTCTTGTTTTCAAACAAAAAAATAAAGCCATTTAAAATAGTTGGTGATGGCGAAAAATTTGAAACAGCATATTTTTACAAATTATCTGATTTTTAAATAATAAAAAGGGGGAGGCACTTGCCTCCCCGCTATTTCGCCTAATTTAGGCAAATTATTTGGCTATTTCCATCGCCGCTCTCCACATTTCTTTCGTCTTTTCGTAGCAGTGGGTTATTAGCACATTCCCCACGGTTTCATATTTCCCATTAGTCTCACGACCAACAACTTTTTCAGAATCAGCATTTATCCTAATTAATTTATCAAGGAGTGATTGATCATCGCCGCCTAAGTAAGAGTACAAAAGTGGTATCCATTGACAGCCATGATGACCACCAGTTGTTATAATGGAGACTGGAATGCCCAATCCCTCTGCCTTTTTAGCTACCAAATATCCTCGCGGAAGCCCCATTCTGTCACCAAAAATCCAATCAGCTAATTTTGATTCTATTGGATGAGCCCCTTTTTCTAAAGAAAAATTCATTTCATCTTCCCAATTTCCTTGATTTTTATCCTGGGCACTCCTTTTCCATGTGTTATTTACCTCTTTTCTCAACATTTCATAAACCATATGTTTCCCTGTTTTTTTATAATAATTCAAGAGGGTATGACAATAATCTTTGTAAATTTTGCCTGAATCACTATCATTATCACCTATTCGTAATGGATTGAATTTATCTCTCATGATATCGTCGCAACACAAATCAGTGATGACTACTTTAATTTCATGATTTCTTTTTGTCAGAATCCCATTATATGAAGAACAGGCGGAATCATAGTTGTTCGCCAAAATCATTCTTTTTCCAAATAATCCAATCGCCCAATTAAAATATTGGGGATTATCCTCCACTACCAATATTTTTTTCTTTTTGTTATTCGTGATAGTCATTTTTTATTCCTCCTTTTTTATGTTTATTTTTAACTACCTCCACCATTATATTGCCAAATATTATTTAATTTGTCAAATTGGGCGGGAGAGAGATTTTGATTATTGCTCTTATTGTTTATACTTAATATTGATATGACTATTCCTGAAGAGATAAAAAAAATAATAAACAAAATGGAAGGGGCGGGATTTGAGGCCTACTTAGTCGGCGGATGTGTCCGAGATCTTTTATTAGGAAGAAAACCAAAAGATTGGGACATCACAACAGATGCTAAACCCGAAGAAATACAAAAATTATTTGAAGAAAATTTTTATGAAAATAATTTCGGAACCGTTTCAGTTCTCACAGAAACAGATGACGAGACATTAAAAGTAATAGAAATAACCCCATATAGATTAGAAGGAAAATATACCGACAAAAGAAGACCTGATAAAATAAAATTTTCAGATAAACTAGAGGACGACTTATCAAGGAGAGACTTTACTATCAATAGCATAGCAATGTCTATTGATAAAAAAATAACCGACTTATTTGACGGCAAAAAAGATTTGGAAAAAAAATTGATTAGAGCAGTGGGCGACCCAAAAAGCAGATTTGATGAAGATGCCTTACGAATGTTGAGAGCAGTCCGATTAGCGGTGGAATTAGATTTTCAATTAGAAAAAGAAACAGCATTCTCTATTCAGAAGATGTCTAAAAATTTAGGGCTTATCTCAAAAGAAAGAATAAAAGATGAGTTGATAAAAATAATAATGTGCAAAGATGCAGAAAGAGGAATAAGATTATTAGAAAAATTAAATCTATTAGGACATATTTTTCCAGAAATGCTAAAGGGAATAAATGTTATCGGTGTTACCCAATTTAAAAAGAGCCATATAAAATATAAAGAATTATCAGTATTTGAGCATTCTTTGAAAACATTAGCATATACAGCGGAAAATAATTTCAATTTAGAAACAAGATTAGCCGCCCTTCTTCATGATATTGCCAAGCCAAAGACAAAAAGAGGCGAAGGATTATCCGCCAGTTTCAAGATGCACGAACAGGTAGGAGCAAGGATGACGAGAAGAGCGATGGAGATTTTAAGATTTCCAGAAAAAATGGTAAAAAAAGTCTCATCATTAGTGAGGTGGCATTTCTTTTTTTATGATATTGATAAAGTTTCCGAGGCAGGAGTGAGGCGACTTATTAGAAATGTTGGTCCTGAAAATGTAGAGGACTTACTCCATTTAAGACAGGCGGATAGGAGTGGCTCTGGCATCCCAAAAATTTCATCTTATAGATTAAAGCATTTGGAATATATGATTGAAAAAGTTTCAAAGGACCCAATTGAACCAAAAATGTTGAAATTAAAGGGAGAGGAATTAATGAATATGCTCGACTTAAAGCCGGGACCTCGTGTTGGATGGATTTTAAATTCTTTATTAGAGGATGTCCTTGATGACCCTCAAAAAAATGATATTGAATATTTGAAAGAAAGGGCAATGGAAATTAGCAAGTTGAGTGATGTTGATTTAAAAAGCCTTTTTGAAAAGGCAAGAAAGAAAAGATGGCAAGTGGAAATGGCAATTGATAAGAAAATGAGAGAGAAGCATCGCATTTAATCTTGGTTACGAAATAGATAAATTATTTTCTTGATAATTCAAAATATTTAATTTATGTCGCCTCTAATTGTCTTGGGCTGATAGTTGTTTGGATATTTTGAGATATTTCTTGATTTCCAAATTGGCTAATAACTTTCATTATTATTGTTATTAAAATTTGCTCATCATCATATCTGCCTTCGCCAACTAATTTAAATTTCAAATCCTCTACTCTAATATTATTAGATGTGAGAGGGATGAATGATTCTCCGCCAGTAGATTTTTCAATTGTTTGATTATTTAAGCGGTAGATTACTGCTTTTTTATTATGATTTAAAAAACTGATTTCATCTTCTCTTGATGAAAAAAATAGTTGCCCTGTTCTGATGTCCCTTGCCATTACCTCCATAGCAAACGAAAGATTGTCATTGGCATTTACGGCCGCGATGATTTGTCTTTGAGAGCGAAGTCCGATAATGAATATGGCTGATGTCACTGATATTATCACAGAAAATAACCCCATTGATATTAGCACTTCGGGTAATGTAAATCCCCTCCTCTTTTTTTTCTTTTTATTCAAATTTTTCTCATCAATCTTATTCTTCATAGTTTAATTATATTATATATTATACACCACAACACCGTATGCCCCCCGCCCCGAAGGGGCGGGGGGCATTAGAGAAAACATCCCATAATTTGATTATATTATTTATTATACACCATAATTCACAATTTAAATAATTTTATTTTCTCACGACAAAAATTTAAGCCACTATTGACAAATATATTTATCCGTGATATAATAACAGCACTAAAATTAACAATCTAAATAGGAGGTGTAGCATGAATACATTATTAGTAGGAATGCTCCAATTAATGTTTGATTCGGCAAAAGAATTATACCCAAGTTTGAATAGAAAAGAATTTAATGAGCTGGGTGAGGAAATATTGGATGAGAAAAAAGGGATGCCTCTTTCAATTATTGAAATGGCGGAATTACTTGAAGAGAAACTCAAAGAGAAATACTCTTGAGTTTTAACCACTGAAAGGGCAAAGTCCTTTCGGTGGTTTTGTTTTTTATAAAAAATGTTTTATGATGTATAATAATAATATATAATATGGCAAAAATTGATTTAATCAAAAAAATAGAGGAAAAAAGAAATTCAAGAGTTATTGCTTATTTAACAAATGATAGACCTGGCCCCTTAAATGCAAGAATTGCTGGTGATATCATTCCCATAATCAGCCAACAATTAAGAAAAATGGGGAGGGTAGAGAATATAGATTTATTTCTCTTTAGTTTGGGTGGTGATACAATGGTACCATGGAGATTGGTTTCTATGATAAGGGAATATTGTGATAAATTTTCAGTTTTGATTCCTTACAAGGCACATAGCTCAGCAACAATGATTTCTTTAGGTGCTGATGAGATTATAATGACTGATCTTTCAGAAATATCTCCAATAGATCCCTCAACGGCAAATGTTTTTAATCCAGATGATCCTAAAAACCCTCAAAATAAAATTCCTATATCAGTTGAGGACGTGATGGCCTATTTTGATTTAGCAAAAAATAAATTTGGAATAAAAAGCGACGAAGATTTAACAAAAA
>JBFFCO010000062.1:0-4418 GCA_041559835.1 Minisyncoccia bacterium
AGAGATTTTTTCGTTTTTAGATAAAAATGATGAAGCAGTAGAAGTTTATAGAAGGGCGATGGATATCTCATTTAGACTACCCAAGGGAAATTTATTTTTTTCTTTTGATGGATTTGCTAAAAATCTTTTGAAAAGGGGCGGGGCTGATGATAAGAAAGAAGCATTATATTATTATCACAAATTTACCGAGTATTTACGAAGAGATATTGAAAACAAGAATAGTTCTTTGAGTGATGAAAAAAGAAATGAGTTGCTTCATAATGCAAATATTAGCATAAAAAAATTAGAGGATGATTTGGAAATTTCTAATGACGATTTCTCCAACTATAAATCAGATTTTGATTATCTTTTGGATACATTTTCTAAAGCCCAATTAAAAACAGATGATAGGAAGAAAGAGATGTTGGGTGATTTTGTTGATGATACTGAAGAGTTTTTGGAAAAAGAAGATAATTTAGATAAGATGATGCCAAGAACTCTTAAGGAAAAATTATTAGACAAAATAAGGCAGGCGAAAGAATTTTTGAAAGAAGATAAGGATTAGGGCTTGGTTAAAGATTATGATATGTTATATAGATATGAATAGTAATTAAACATATTAAGTTGTGATTATGGAATATATAATAAGGCGGGGGAAAATTGAAGATTTAAAGAAAATTATTTCTCTTACAAAAAGGGCTTATGAAGTGCCATATAAAGAAGGTGGCTTGATTACAAAATCAGGGGAGCCTAAAAATGTTGAAGAAATATTTAAAAACAAGGGATTTTTTGTTTTAATTGCCGAGCATAATAATAGGATAATTGGGGCTATTAGATATAGGATATTAGAGGATAATAATCTATATATTTATAAATTTGTAGTCTCTAAAAAATATAGAAATAAGGGAATTGCTAAATCAATGCGAGAATTTTTATGATTATTCTCTGAAAGTATTCTTTAATAAATTTATCTTAAATTGCTTAATCGCAAATTGCCATTTGCCCTTAATCTTTGCCAAGTTGCGGATTGTGGATAATTGTATTTCTGATGAAAATAGGTCGCGATAGCAATCATTGCTCCATTATCAGTAGAATACTTAATTTCAGGGTAATTAAATTTCACATTTGGCAAATTATTCTTGATATATTCTTTCATTTTATCCCGAAGTTTCTTATTGGCCGCCACTCCGCCAGCCAACAATATTTTTTTTGCTTTATATTTTCCCGCCGCTTTTATGGTCTTATAAACCAAAACATCAATAATGGCCGATTGAATCTCATTGGCAATTTCCCGAATTTTTGATGGAGAAAATCTGACCCCATCTTTTTTTAATTTTTCTATTAAATATAAAGTAGCCGTCTTTAATCCTGAAAAAGAAAAATCAAAACTTTTGTCTCGCATCATTGGACGAGGCAATTTGATATTGCTCTCTATATTTTTTTCGCTAATTTTTGCCATCCATTTTTCTGCTTCTTTTGAAATTGCTGGACCACCGGGATATCCCAATCCAAGAAGTCTCGCTGTTTTATCAAAGCACTCTCCAGCGGCATCATCTCTCGTCTCCCCAATAATCCTATATTTCCCAATTTCCTTTATTAAAATTAATTGTGTGTGTCCGCCAGAGACAAGAAGTGCCACAATAGGAAAATCAGATTTTTTTGGTAAATTATTTGGAGGGAGCCAATTTGCGAGTATATGAGCCTCTAAATGATTTACTTTCTCAATAGGAATATTCCAAAAATAACTCAATGCTCGGACGAGATTTATTCCTGTCCAAAGAGATGGCTCTAATCCCGGTCCATAAGCAATAGATAATAAATCAATTTTTGGTTTTTTATATTTTTTGATAAATTCAATTGTCTTTTCTTTTAATTCGCCATCTCTTTTTAATATATTTTCTATTTTTTTTATTTGAGAGGAAGAAATAATATTCTTTTCTTTGGTTTTTAATTCAGAAATAAGCCCCGTGTTTTTCAGAGATAATTCCAAAATGGGGATTAGATTCTTTTGATGCTCTCTTTTTGCTAAAGAGGGAACGACACCCCCAAATGGAGCATGAATTTTTATCTGCGAGGATACTATATTTGAGATTATTTTTGCCCCTCTTTTGCTGTCTGATTTTAATATCGCAATGGCTGTTTCATCGCAAGTTGTTTCAATTGCTAATATATTCATTGTTTCAATAATAATTCATCCCGCCCAAATTTCCAACCCCAGCCCTGTCCAATACAAGATGATTTTTATAAGTGTCCGATAAGCAAGCAAGTATTTCTTTTTTTTAAAAATTTGTTAGAATAGCAAGTATATGGCAAAATATAAATCAAAAGAGAGGGAGAAGGTAATCAAATTACAATGTAAGGATTGTAAAAGATATAATTACTACACTCACAAAAAAAAGACTATTGAGAAGAAATTGGAAGTGAAAAAGCACTGCCAATGGTGTCGCAGTCATACTGCTCATAAGGAAACAAAGAAATAGGGCTTTTTGATAAGAATGATAATAGAATTATTATTATATTTAAGTGAGGAGAATTAATAATACAATATGCCATTGCCCCCCCCCGCCATAGGCGGGGGGGGCAATGGCGAAAACTTATCATCATCCCTTGATTTTAGACATAATAATATTATATATTATTATGTCCGCAGATATGTCAGGGTAGCTTAGTTGGTTAAAGCGAAGGAATCATAACCCTTAGATCGTGGGTTCAAATCCCACCCCTGACACAATGTTTCTTATTATATTGGGGTCATAGTTCAATGGTAGAATGTCGGTCTCCAAAACCGATGATCGGGGTTCAAATCCCTGTGACCCCGCCTTCGCCATGCTGAAGCATGGCTACGGCGTGGCAAAGCCCGCTTTTTAACAAAACACTTTCATGCAAAATACATTGATCATAAAAAATAATAAAAAAGTTAATGGAGCGAGGTCTCAAAAACCATATTTTGAAAATAATAAAACCTCTATTTTTAATGAGGATATTTTAAAAACCACCGCCATACCTGAAAATTATATTGATTTAATAGTTACCTCACCACCTTATAATGTTGATATCAAATATAACTCTCATTCCGATGATTTAACATATGAGGACTATTTAGAATTTACAGAAAAATGGATTAAAAAATGTTTTGATTTAGCAAAAAGCGATGGACGATTTTTATTAAACATTCCTCTTGATAAAAATAAGGGGGGGCAAAAATCAGTTGGAGCAGACATCACAAAGATAGCAAAAGATGTTGGTTGGAAATATCACTCAACAATTATTTGGAATGAGGGCAATATATCTCGTCGCACTGCATGGGGCTCTTTTATGTCAGCATCTGCTCCTTATGTTATTGCTCCAGTAGAATTGATTTTGGTTTTATATAAGGATGGCTGGAAAAAAATTGGGGGAAGTAGAAAAAATGATATTACTAAAAAAGAATTTATGGAATGGACGAATGGAATTTGGACATTTCCGGGACAAAGCAAAAAAGGAGCAGGCGGTCATCCAGCCGCATTTCCAATTGAATTGCCAAAAAGATGTATTAAATTATTTAGCTTTATAGATGATATGGTGTTAGATCCTTTTTTGGGCAGTGGTTCTACTTTAATAGCGGCAAATTTGAATAATAGAAAAGGGGTTGGGGTTGATATTGATAAGGATTATTGCGATATTGCGATTGATAGATTAAAAAAAGAAACAGAAATATGAAAAATAATAGTAAAAAGTCAATAAAGGATTTATTGATAGAATATTTTAAGCGAAATCCAAAAAAAGATACGCCACATGGCCCGGTTGTTGATTGGGTAGAAGAAAAATACAAAGAAATTTATGATAAAAAACCAAGAGATACATGGAGGTCTATTAGAAATTTACATGAAATTGGTTTTTTGATTAAAGTAAAAAAGGGAATTTATAGGTATGACCCTGATATGATTCAGAAAAAAGAATTAGATGATTTTACGACCGAGCAGAAGAGTGAAATATTAAAGAGAGATGATTTTAAATGTGTTATTTGTGGCAAGGGAGAGAAAGACGGCGTTGAATTCACATTGACCATATCAAGCCAAAGTCTTTGGGCGGATTAGCAGAAGTTGAGAATGGGCAAGTTCTTTGTGCCCAACATAATTTTATTAAGAAAAAACTAAAACAGACTGAAACTGGCAAGAAAATGTTTATTCGCTTGTATGAATTGGCAAAGAGTGAGAAAGATGAAGAATTAAAAAAATTTTGTGCTGATGTTTTGGAGACTTATGAGAGACATAATATAAACGGGCATATTGTTTGGAAAAAATAATTAAGAAACATGAAATTTTCTATAATCATCCCCTGCTACAATGAAGAAGAATATTTGCCGAAATGCTTGTCGGCCGTTTTTAATTTAAATTGGCCAAAAGATGATTTTGAGGTGATTGTAGTTGATAATAATTCAAGTGATAAAACAAGTGATA
>JBFFCO010000063.1:0-4372 GCA_041559835.1 Minisyncoccia bacterium
GGTGGGATGCATTGGGTGGATTTTTGTCAGTGGGTATTATTGCCTCTGTCTTTTTAGCCGCCGGAGCAACAATTCTTAAGCCAAGAGGGTCTGTTCTTGATGGATTTAGTGTTGTAAATGAGGTGTCTCTAATATTTACAGAAATATTTGGTCCGTGGTCTTTTTGGTTATTCGTTGTTCCGATAACAATTGCATTTGTTGCTGCCTCATTAGGGATATTTAATGGTTGTTGCTCGTCTATCATAAATCTTATTCGGGGAATTTTTTCTAAAAATGGGCGTTGGGATGAGGAAAAAAGAAAAAGCCCATTGGGGATTTCTGTTGCCTTAATATTTGGGCTTGCTGCATTGGGAATTTTCTTTTTTGTTCCTAATCCTGTTATTTTAGTGGCTGTAGCGGGGGCGACTTCTGCATTGGCAACTCCCGTCTTAACAATCTTTATTATTTGGGGGCTATTAAGAAAAGTCCCCAAAGAATTTCGTCCGGGCAAGTTCTATTTATCTTTCTTGGTTGTTGGAACGATCATCCACATCATCATCATCGCCGAAGCAATTTTGAGACTTTTTTAAAAATGTTTTTCTGTGATAAGAACAGATTCCTAACCTATCTATTGAATCAAAGTGATAAGATGTTCCATACCCCTTATTTTGAGAAAAATTATACCCTGGATATAAGGCATCTTTTTTCGCCATCAAATTATCTCTTCTCACTTTGGCAAAAATAGAAGCAACTGAAATGAGAGGAATTATATCATCCCCCTTGATAATAGTCTCTTGGCAATAATTTTCTGGGGCAATTAATCCTCCATCTAAATAAACCTTATCTATATCAAAATCTACTCTACTTAGAACTCTTCTCACTCCTTCCATGAGGCACCATGATAATCCCCTCTTATCTACCACTGATGGCAAAATAATAGTAGTTTCTACAGAAATTAATCCGCTACTCCTTATTTTCTCCACCCACTGATTTCTTTTCAGCGGTGATATCTTTTTTGAATCCCTTATGCCATCTAATAATCTTTCTGTTTCTATATCCCACTTTCCAACCGCCAATCCAATCATAAGAGGGCCTGCTAATGGACCCCTCCCCACCTCATCAATCCCCGCAATTATTTTATTCTTATTATTCCTCCTCATATTTAAACCTAATCATTTCTTAAAATATCCCAAACCTCATCTGGTATTTCTGGCACCCTTCCCTTGGGGCTAATTCCCGGATATCTCCAAGCACTGATTATTTTTCTTGATAAATTATCAAATCTTGAGGGCGAAGAATCATCCCTCAAACTAAAATTCTGAATCATTACCCATATCTCTGTCTTATTTTTAGCAGTCGGATTAGCAACTTGCATCATCGCAATAGTATTCTCAGCAATTCCCTCTTCTACTCTATTAGGCGACTTCAATACTCTCCTTATTCTCTGCTCTGATAATCCATATTGCTTCATTTTCTCAATAGAATGCCTCGTCCATTTCGTATCCTTTGTATTTTTTGGAATATTTATTTTCATATCTTGCTTATAATACTATCACATCATCCCAATAAGTCTATAATATGTATCTGGCATCATACATAATAATCAACAATAAACCTTTAATTACAAAATATTTTTTCTATAACTTTACATATTTCTCTTTCTGTCACCACCGCCCTTCTTTTCTGTCACCCCTGCGAAGGCAGGGGTCTAAAAAACAAGGGAAAACGGAGATTCCCCGCCGAAGGCGGGCAGGCTGCCGAAGTATTATCCGCCTCTGGCGGACAGGAATGACAAAGAAAGGGCGAAGAATGACAAAAGGGGAATAATTTATCTATTTCGTAATTCAAAGTAATAAATAAAAAATGAGGAGCCTCTTTGTCTGAACTATTAAATAGTCCAAACAAAAATTTTCCTCGTGTTTTTAGGTGTCGCCTCTTTATTGCTATCCCTCGCCCTCATCGTCATCAGGGTCGAGGTCGTGTCTGTCGGGTATCTTGGCGAAATGAAGTGCCTTCCAAGTCATTAAAATTATTTTTTCAAGAAAACCATAAATCAAAGTGCATAATTTCCAAACAAGTGGAATTATAATACTCGTGGCAAATCCATAAACAAATAGTAATGGCCAAAAAATCAAAACAAAAATCTTATAATACCAAGGAGCCTTCTTCTTGTAACTAATAAGAAATGTTAATGGCCATTTTGCTTTTTCATTCCCTAATTTCAGAACTTTTGTCGTGAAATTCATTGCAAAAAATGAAAAAGGGAAAATAAGGCTATATCTTGAATATGGGGCAAATTCGTTGTTGTAATTTATAACAATGTCCTTATATATCCTGCTAGCCATTTTCCTTCTCCAAATCACCATTTGCCAACCGATTCTAATATAGACAAATCCAGCAATAAAGATGGGTAAAAGCCACCAACTCCATAAGAGACATCTTACAAAAACAAGAGTTACCACCATGCTTATCATCAAAATCTTTCTTAGATTCATTTTTCCTCCTAAAAAATTTATTTTTAAAACATTCTTCCGCTCATTATATTGCCAAAAATATAATCATTTGTCAAGGGTATTTTCAACTCCCTTATCTTAACTCCCCTCTGTTTATTTATTTTCGCCCTATACTTGAAATAATAATAACCATAATATATACTATGGTTATTATAATAAATATATTGAAATATATTCTCCTCCCCGTTTTCGCGGGGTGGAGATTGGCGATGCTATTTAACATCTCTTAATCTAAATATAAAAATATGAAAACAGTTATAAATATAAAAGCCGATAAGGAGGTAAAAGAAACCGCTCAAAAAATTGCCAAGGACTTAGGTCTTCCCCTATCAACAATCATCAATGCTTATCTCAAGCAGTTTATTAGAAATAAATCTGTTTATTTTTCTTCCTCATCAAAAATATCTCCTGAACTTGAAAAATTATTGGGAGTTGTAGAAAAAGATATAAAGAATAAAGAAAATATCTCAAGAAATTTTTCATCTGTAAATGAATTATCTAATTATCTTGATTCCTTATGAAAATAGTCCTTCATAAAAATTTTGAGAAAGAATATAAAAAACTCAGCAAAAAAGAGCAGGATAAATTCAAAGAAAAAATAGATATCTTTATGAAAAATCCTTTTGATGTTATTCTAAATAATCATCCATTGAGGGGAAAGTATAATGGATATAGAAGTATAAATATCGCTGGAGATTTAAGGGCTATATATGGACTTTTATCAAAAGATAGATATTTGTTTGTTTCAATAAATACTCACAGCGAATTATATTCTTAATAATAAAATAAAAAATGAGGATCCTCTTTGTCTGAACTATAAAATAGTCCAAACAAAAATTTTCCTCGTGTTTTGTATAATCTACTTTTGTATATGTGTAATTCTGGGGAATTTAATCAAAAACGGAATAATCTTCTTTAAAATTAGAAATATCAGGCACAACAAAGCGAGAACCATGGAACATATAAACAGAAGGGTCGCCATAGCAACTCCATAGATTAGTAAGGGTAGCCAAAAGGCAATTACAAATCCCTTGTAAAACCATGATGTCTTTTTACGAGCAATTATAATTTTTGAGAACCATTCTTTCTTTCGCCTCCTAACTTCTTCTGCTTTGAATATTTCATATATAAACATCATTGCAAAAAATGAGAATGGGAATAAAAAGACATGCCCACATAAATATATGGAGTCAACAGAACTACGATAACTCGATTCAATATCCTTATATATCCTGCTTGCCATTTTCCTTCTCCAAATTATCATTTGCCAGCCGATTCTGACATAGATAAATCCGGCAATAAAAATGGGTAAAAGCCACCATTTCCACAAAAGAACACTTCCGATAATCAAAGCGATTATCATTGCCAATATTAACAAAATCTTTCTTAAATTCATTTTTTCCTCCTGAAGAATTTATTTTTAAACATCTTTCCGCTCATTATATTGCCAAAGATATAAGCATTTGTCAAGGATGATGACTTCTTTTTTGTTAGAATGATGATGTGCTATTAGATTGAATTATCCCCCCCCCGCCTATGGCGGGGGGGGGTAGCAGATATTTGATTATCTCATCTCATAAATCAAAATAATAATATGCTATCAGAAATATTAAAATCACTTCGTGAGGAAAAAGAAATATCAATAGAAAAATTATCAAAGGAATTGAATATTCCCGCCTCTCAAATAACTTACTTAGAGAACGGGGATTTCTCAAAAATGCCAGCGAAAGTATTTATCAGAGGATACTTAATAAAACTATCCGACTTTTTTGATGTTGATTTTAATGGAATATGGAATGAGTTTCTTAAACAATGTGGCGGAAGAAAAAAAAATCTTTCCTCCCCAAAAGAAAATCAAAAGAAAATACCCAAAAAAAATA
>JBFFCO010000064.1:0-4356 GCA_041559835.1 Minisyncoccia bacterium
AAAATAAAAAATTATTTGATTTAATAAAAAATGAACTATATCTTTTTAAAATGAAAGAGGGTCAAGCACATATCAAGGCAATGCTTGAAAAAAATCCATCTCTTCCTCTAAAAAGAGACCACCACAATTTTCCTAAAGATTCTATTGTCATTACCCCAAATGATCAATATTTTATAAGGGGCATGATAAATAATAAAATAGATAAAAATATCCTTGAATTTAATATAATAAACCTTTGGAATGGTTTAAAAATAAAAAAGAAAAATTTGCACATTTTAATTTCCGTTCCAAAAAAAGACAATCCATGGGGTGAATTATTTTTTATTAAAAACGAGGACTTATTCAAAAAAATGCCCATACTTTTAAACATAGACCTTGATAATAAAAAATGTGCTGATAGAGAGGGCAACTTTTACAGACTTTATACAATTAACGAAGCATTAAAAGAATTCTCAAAAGGATATGATAATATCTCTGCAAGATTGCAATACAAATGGGATGATTTGAAAAACAGGGAATCTCAATGCGAAACAGACTTTAGAGAAAGAAAAAAAGATGAATTTATTATTTTTCTTAATAAATTTTTAAAATGGACAAAAGAATTTGAAATTAATGGCAAAAAAGTCATTGATATAGAGTCGTTAAGTACCGGCGGACCTGATATCAATCTTATCTATTCAGGCGGAACTAAACAAAAATTAGAATTAGAGCATAACTGGAAAAATTATTTAGATCACAAACACCATGAAAATAATGCATGGGCTAATACTTGGATTTTTGCAGAAGAAGAGTGGAATGAAAATCTTATTATTAAACTGTTTGGAGACCAAAAACAAAAAAATGGCGACAGAATACCTGATGTATTTTTGTGCCTTGACAAAGGAAAAAGGAGGGTATATAAAGCAGAGTGGGAAAATAAAAAATTTAAAGAAATAGATATTAAATTTTAAAATCTTTTGATTTATGAAATATTTTCAAATCAATTTCACTTAATTTTTTAAGTCTATCGGACATTATATTAAAAAAAACCTTGTCATTTTCGATACTTATACTATTTCTATTTAATTCGTTTGCCGACTCAGCTAATGTACCGCTTCCAGCAAAACAATCTAAAATAAAATCATTTTCATTGGTTAATATTTTTATAAAATGACTGATTATTTTTTTAGGCTTTTGTGTCGGATGCTTCGTTCTCTCTCTGCCCATGCAAATTGGGGTTTCTATAAAATTATGCATTTCTTTTTGCCCTAAAAAATTGAAAGTATAAGATATTTTTTTTTCATCAAATCCTTTTGTCGCCCATAAAATTGCCTCTACAGAAGAAAGGAATCCAGTTTTTCTTATTTGGGGGGCGGGATTCGTTTTATGCCAAATAATAGTAGCATGGTGCTTAAATCCTATTTCCTCATAGATTCTTTTTATATCACTTATGTGTTCCAACTTACAGAATAATAATAAGTTGCCACTATCTTTCAGTAATGACCAAGATGCCCTAATCCATTTTTCGGTAAAAATTAAAAAATCATCATCTTTAAAATAATCCCATTTACCAAAATCAAAGGATAAGTCCTTTCTCCCAATTAGTTTTTTGGTATTCTTGTTAGATGTATTATAAGGAGGATCGACTATAATAGCATCTATTTTCTTTTTTATATTAGGAATTATTTCAAAAACATCCCCATAAATTAAATAATGTTTATTTTTTCTCATAAATTTTTTATTCTATTTTTTGCTATATTGAAGTATTCCTCGTTTAATTCAGCACCTATATATTTTCTATTTAATTTCTTAGCAATCACCGCTGTCGTGCCAGATCCCAAAAAAGGGTCAAAGATAACATCCCCTTCTTTTGAAGTTGCTAATATTATTCTTTCAAGTAACCATTCCGGCTTCTGAGTTGGATGCACTTTTTTCCCTCCCGTTGTCTTGCCCTTTGGCCAAATAGAACGCATTTGTTTTCCATTATTCATTTCTTTCATCTCCTTATAATTAAAAATGTTTTTCTTGCCCTTTCTTGCCCATAAAAAATTTTCGTGGTCAGCAACAAATCTTGTGCAAGACAAATTTGGGGTAGCATCAGTCTTATGCCATAATATCTCATTTATAATCTCAAATCCTATTTTGTCCATTACATATCCTGTCAAATAAATATTATGATATGTTCCAGCAACCCAAATAGCTCCATTTTTTTTCAATATCCTAAATGCCTCTGTGAGCCATTTCTTCGTAAAATCCTCAAACCCATCTTTTGTAGAAACATCCCAATTTCCCTTATTCGTGCTTAAATCACTACCCCCTGATTTTGAAAATTTCATCTTAAAATTACTTTTACTCAAATTATAAGGCGGGTCAGCGAAAATTAAATCCATCGATCCATCTTCCATGCCCCTCATCACATCAAGACAATTTTCGTTATATATATTATTAGGCACATATTTTTTTGATATTTTATTTATTTTATCACCATAATCGATTTTGATATCGGGATGACAATTTCCATTCCTCACAATGTCAATCAATACCCCCTGTATTTCAAATTCTGTATTTCTATCAATAATTATTGAATCAAAATTTTTATTAGCTGGCTCTAATCTTATATGATCTTTTTCTTTAAAAAATTTCTTTAGAGTTGTTTCACAATTATTTATTAATGCAACAACTTTTTGTCCGTTTTCAGCAAAATTCTGATGTTTAATTAGAGCTATATCATTGTCTTTTATATTTTCCTCCTCCATGCTATTTCCACTAACTCGTAAAGCATATGTATCTCCAAAAATAGGCAATTGCCTCTTTTTTACAATTACAGATTCTTTCTCAATCAATCTCTCAACCGGATTTCCGGCCGATATAACACCGAGTAAGGGAACTTCAATCAATTCTTCCGTGTTAATGGGTTTAATACTTCTTATTTTGTTTTTTTCTTTTTGTAGATATCCTTTATTTATCATCAATTCTACATGTTGATGAATGGTTGAAATAGATTTTAATTTAAAATTCCTCCTTATTTCATTAAGAGAGGGGGGAATATCTTTTTTATTAAAATAACCAACAATAAAATCAAATATCTGTTTTTGTCTCCTTGTAAGCATTTATACATTATAGCAAAAAAGATACCGAAACTAAACCGAAATTGTGGATAAATAATTTATATAGGCCAATCAAGCGATTACTATTCCTATTGGATCAAGGGTGATTAAAATCTCCACTAAATCTTCTTGGTCTCTCATAACCTCATCTATATCCTTGTAAGCACCGCTTGCCTCATCTAAATTAGCCCTGCCTCGGACAGCATGAAGAATCCCCTTCTTCTCTAATTTCTCTATCTCCTCATCTAAATCCAATGTTCTTTGAGCTTCTTTTCTTCCTAATTTTCTACCTGCCCCATGAGCACAACTATTGAAGCTATCAGGATTGCCCTTGCCCCGAACAATATAACTTCTTGCCCCCTGACTACCGGGAACTATCCCTATTGTATCCTTATCAGCCAAAGTTGCCCCCTTGCGATGAACCCAAACATCTTTTCCAAAATGATTTTCTAAAGAAGCGAAATTGTGAGCAATATTTATCACTTCGCCAAAATCATTTTTTAAATCAGCGACTTCTTTGAATATTGAAACTATTCTCTTCAACATCAATTTTCTACTGGCGAAAGCAAAATCAACACAATATCTCATTTCAGAAATATAATCTTCCGCCTCACTTGTCCCTATTTTTAAAAATGCTAATTGATGTTTTTTGGCAACGATGGGATAAGAATCTCCGGAAATTTCTATTGCCTTTTTATTATAATAATCCGCCACTTTTTTACCTAAATTTCTACTTCCTGAATGAACCATAATCCAAATATATCCATCTGACCCTTTCAAAATATCAATAAAGTGATTTCCTCCTCCAAGTGTCCCAATTTGTTTTTTTGCTGAATCGTATTCTGAATTGATTATTTTCATTTCCTTTTTTATTTTCGGCATATATTCTTCTTCCTGCTCTTTTTTATGATGCTTGAATCCAACGGGTATTTCCTTTCTTATTCTTCCTAATATTGATTTTAATATTTCAATGCTTATTTCTTTCAGTGGAGTTTTTGTGGCGCAAACTCCACAGCCAATATCAACCCCCACGGCATTAGGGACTACTACTCCGTCCGTCGCCATCACTCCTCCAATGGGCATGCCGTAGCCGACATGGACATCTGGCATTATTGCAATGTGATGATAGGCAAATGGAAAATTTGCTATATTTTTTATTTGCTCCATTGATTTTTCATCAACCTCATCCGTCCATATCTTTATTGGAATTTTTTCAGTCATTATAGTCTTCATTGTATATATTATATCTTGATTTTTAAATTTATAATAA
>JBFFCO010000065.1:0-4345 GCA_041559835.1 Minisyncoccia bacterium
GGAGAGTAGAGACCTCCCGCCAAAGGAATATATGAGATTTAATGATTATGATAAGTAAAAAAATAACAAAAAATAAAATTGAAAATGGGTTTTTTGATTTTTTGAGATATTTGGGAGTGGAAATTGATGAAAATACTGAAGGCACACCCAAAAGAATAATAAAGGCATGGGAGGAAATGTGCCAAGGGATAAATCAAGAAGAGGAAATAAAAAAATTATTGGATGTAAAATTTCCAGCAAAATATAAAGGAATGATAACTCAAGGACCATTGAATTTCTTTTCTCTTTGCGCCCATCATTTAATGCCAGTAGAATACCGTCTATATGTCGGATATATTCCAACCGATAAGGTTGTTGGGTTTAGTAAAATATCAAAAGCAATAAGATTAATTGCCACTAAGCCACAAAATCAAGAAGATTTCACTCAAGAAGTAGCCGATAATTTTATGAAGTTTTTGGATCCAGAAGGATTTGGAATGGTTGTTTTGGGGAAACATTATTGTATGCATGCTCGGAATAATGGAATCAATCATCATAGTTCATCATCAATCACCAGCATTTTCAAAAGGTCTTTTAGAAAAAGCCAATCCACTCGAGAGGAGTTTTATAAGAATATTCAAATAACGAATAGCAGCCCATTCTGAAAAACAGGTCGTTTTTTGCTTTATTGAAATGATCTTATTAAATTATGCACTCCCCTCGGCGGGGGTGTATTGAGTAGACGAATGATATATTATTGATTTTATTTATTTTTGGATAGCGGGTATGCTATTGTTTTATTTGCCTCATCAAATATAATAAAAATATTATTAAATAAAAAAATGTCATTATCTATAATAACAATAATATGTTTGACAATATCTCAATTTTTGATTTTTTTTGAATTTTCATATTTTTGGCTAATAATATTAGCAATTTTTTCTTTTTATAATTGGAGAAAATTAGCCAATGAAGAATTAAAAAAGTTTTCAATCATATTTTCTCCAACAATGATATTGACTTTATCACTTATTTTCTTGAGGTGGTCTAATATGGATTTATTATGGAAAGAATTTTGGATTGTGATTTTGGCAATCTTTTTCTTATTGATTAGTAAATTTTTTCAAAAAAAATCTATTTTCAGGCAACAAGTATTGTCAGCCATTTTTTATATATCATTAATATATATAGCAATTTGGTTTTTTTATTTAGGACCATTAGAAAATTTCTTTATTAAACAATTAATACTATTTATCTCTTCTTTTATAATTCTTGAAGGAAAAAGATTTTTATTTGGCAATAAGTCATCTTGGCTTTCATCATTCGTAGCAACTTTAATAATGCTGGAATTAGGATGGGTTCTTTCCTTGCTCCCAATAAATTTTTTGAGTTTGGCTGGAATTTGGGTTTTGAGCTCATATATTGTTAGTGAATTTTTAGAAATTCTTTGGCAAGATAGTAAGTTTGGTATTAAGTTTATAATTCAGGTTGCCTTAGTAATAATCTTATCCCTCATCATCTTCATCTCCTCCTCATGGCAAATCATTTAGATTTTTTTAGAGTATTTTTATCCAGTTTATCTATTATATTTTGGTCTCATTTGCAAAAAACAAAATAAGGCTATTCCCCAGCAACAATACCAGCGACCGAATCGCCACCATTCAACTTGATAATCCTCACTCCTTGTGTATTTCTTGATTGCTTAGAAATCGTAGAAATATCTGTCTTCATTAGGATACCCTTCTTTGAGATAACTAAAATTTCCTTTGAATCTTTGGAAACAACTTGAGCATCTGCCACTAATCCAGTTTTTTCCGTTATTTTGGCAGTCTTTGTTCCCATCCCCCCTCTCTTTTGAAGACGATATTCCGAAACAGAAGTTCTCTTACCATATCCATTTTCAGTGATGACTAATAGTAATTCATCTTTTTGCTTGCCTGACTTTATAATATCAAATCCCCTCACCTCATCATCTTTCTTTACAGTTATTCCAGAAACACCAGCCGCTGTCCTGCTTAATGGCCTCAAATCAGATTCCTTAAATCGCAATGCCTGTCCATGAGAGGTGAGGATAAATACCTCATCCTTGTCATTGACGAGTTTTGCACTGAAAAGTTCATCACCGGGCTTTAATTTTAAAGCAATTAAACCAGACTTCCTCACAGAGGAAAATTCACTCAAATTAGTTTTCTTTATAATTCCTTTTTTAGTGAGCATCACCAAATAATTCCCCTTCTCATCAGCTTGCTTCTTTTTATAAACTAAAATTGAATTGATTTTTTCATCATGAGACATTTCTAAGAAATTATAAATACTCTTTCCTCTTGCAGTTCGTGATGCCATTGGAATCTCATAGGCCTTTGACTGAAAAACTTTTCCCTTATTAGTAAAGAACAAAAGAAAATCATGAGTATTGGCATTCAAAATATGGGTGATTTTATCATCTTCCTTTGTTGTAAATCCCAAAACACCTTTTCCGCCTCTATGCTGGCTCTTTACCGTCGTCACTGGCACTCTCTTAATATATCCATCTGCACTCATCAAGAATATATTTTCTTCTGCTGGTACCAAATCTTCTTCTTTAAATTCGCCAACGGCAACATTTACTACCTTTGTTCTTCTCTCGTCACCAAACTTTTCCTTTATTTCCTTTGTCTCAGATGAGACGATTCCCAAAATTTTCTTTTTACTTTTTAATATACCCTGATATTCATTTATCTCTTTTTCTTTTTGTTTCAATTCCTCCTCTATTTTTTTTCTTTCTAATCCAACAAGTGTTTGAAGTCTCATTTCTAAAATGGCATCCACCTGTAATTCGCTTAATCTAAAACTCTTAATCAAGCCCTTCTTGGCTTCATCCTTATCTTTTGATGACTTAATGATTTTAATAACTGCATCTATTTTTGATAATGCCTTGCTTAATCCTTCCAAAATATGCTTTCTGTCTTCTGCTTTTTTTAACAAGAATTCAGTTCTTCGCCTAACCATTATTTCTCGGTGGCTAATAAAATGCTCTAAAAATAATTTTAACGAAAAAATCTGTGGCTGAATCCCTTCTGATAATGCCAATGCATTCATATGGAAATCCTTTTGCAAATCGGTATATTTATATAATCTATTCAAAACTTTTTTTGGCTGAGCATCGTTTTTCAAAAGAATAGAAACTCTCAAACCATCCTTGTCTGATTCGTCTCTTATATCTTTAATACCCTCAACCCTTTTTTCAGAAACTAAATTAGCAATTTTGGAAAGTAAATTCGCCTTGCTAACTAAGTAAGGAATTTCGGTGACTATGATTTCAAATTGACCCTTCTTATTTTCGCTAATTTCAGTCGCCGCTCGAACAGTGATGCTACCTCTGCCAGTAGAGTAAACATCGGCGATTGCTTTTTTGTCATAAATTATACCACCTGTTGGAAAGTCCGGTCCTTTAACAAAATTTAATAAATCTGTATTTGTTGCGGATGGATTTTCAATCAAATGAATAGTAGCCTCGCAAATTTCAGATAAATTATGTGGGGGAATGCTTGTTGCCATTCCTACAGCGATTCCTGATGCTCCGTTTATAAGAAGATTGGGTAGTTTGGCTGGCAAAACAGATGGCTCTTTTTTTGTTGAGTCATAATTATCAATAAATTTTACGGTTTCCTTGTCTAAATCCTTTAATAATTCTTCCGCCAAAAGAGAAAGGCGAGCCTCAGTATATCGCATAGCGGCTGGGGGATCGTCATCTATTGAGCCAAAGTTTCCCTGGCCTTCAATTAGTGGGTATCTCAAAGAAAAATCTTGAGCCATTCTTGCCAATGAATCATAAATAGCCATATCACCATGAGGGTGATACAGCCCCATTACTCTTCCGACAATATTGGCTGATTTATGGAATTTTGCTGAATGGGTAAATCCTGCCTCGCTCATTGCATAAAGGATTCTTCTATGGACGGGCTTTAATCCATCCCTCACATCAGGCAAGGCTCTTGATACAATAACACTCATTGCATAATCCAAATATGAATCTCGCAATTCATCACTCAATGATTGCTTTTCAATCCTATTTTCAATTTTCACATCCTCCTCTTTATTATTCGCCATATTTCTTAATTTTTGTCATTCCCGCGAAGGCGGGAATCTATTCCTCCCAAAAAAATCTAAAATTTCTCTATTTCGTTCGTAAATAGACAAATTATATCCATTCCCGCCAAGAAAGAAATTGCTTTGCAATTTATTTATTGTCTCCGCGATGATTAATTCAAGAACTCGTTTTGCCTCTATTTGAAAGTCGGCAAAACTCAAACATTTGAATATATAGATCATCGCTCCCCATTCCTTAATTTGTTTCTATTTACTCTCTAGATATTCGAAATTTTGA
>JBFFCO010000066.1:0-4276 GCA_041559835.1 Minisyncoccia bacterium
ACTAAATATAAAGGAAATAATTATTGATATTGTATTCCCGATGTATTGTCCGGGATGTAACGAATTTATATCAAGTCAAAATGAAATTCTTATTTGCCAAAATTGTTTAGAGAATATAAAAATAATGAGAGATTTCTATTGCCCCAAATGTATCAAAAGAGTTGTCAAAAAATGTTCTTGCCGTAGTAATTTAAATTTTTTTGGCTTTTCTGTGAGTTATCAAGACCCATCAATAAGAAAATTAATATTTGATTTTAAATATAGATTTGCCAAAAAATTAAGAAATACTCTTTCTTATTTTTTGATTGAATATATAAAAAATTTAATTAAAAACGAAAATATTTTTGAAGAAGATTGGATTATTGTCCCCATCCCCCTTCACAGAAAAAGAAAAAATTGGAGAGGATTTAATCAATGCCTTGAGATAAGCAATATAATCTCCAAATATTTTGGTTTAGAATTATTAGACGATATTCTTATTAGAATCAAAGAGACAAGTCCGCAGGCGGAAATAATTCATCAAAAGAAAAGAGAGGAAAATATAGAGGAGGCATTTTCTATTGTTAATAATCAAAAAATTATTGGCAAAAATATTATTTTAATAGATGATGTTCGTGCTTCGGGCTCTACATTAGAGACAGCCGCTAAGGAATTAAGAAATTGTGGTGCAAAAAAGATTTTCGGATTAGTAGTTGCTAGATAGCAATGGCATAATTAAAAAAATTTGTCAATAGAGGCTTGATAGATTGTGGTAATATATAGTAAATTATAAAAATCCCTCCTCCCCGCCGAAGGCGGGGAGGAGGGATGAACACCCCGTCGCCTTTCAGGCACCACCCCTCTATTAGAGGGGAATTATGTCCGCCCGCCTGAGGCAGATGTGCCACCTATGGCGGAGAATTTCCCAGTTTATAATAGTAATATTTATTTCATAATCTAAAATATGAAAATAGTTAGTTGGAATGTTAATGGAATCAGAGCAGTCCATAAGAAGGACTTCTTAGATTCATTTAGGGAAATATCCGCCGATATTTTTTGCATTCAAGAATTAAGAGCAGAAGAAGACCAAATACCCGATGAATTAAAAAATATACCGGGATACCAATCCTTTTTCAACCCATCAAAGATAAAGAAAGGACATAGCGGAACAGCAATATATTCCAAAATAAAACCAGAGAAAGTTGAATATGAAATCGGTTATAAAGAATTTGACCAAGAAGGAAGAGTGATAAAATTAACATTTCCCGATTTTTCATTATTTAATTTTTATGTCCCACAAGGAGGCAGAGGAAAAGAAAATTTAGAATATAAATTAAATTTTTACGATTTTTTAATAAATTTTGATTTTAATAATAAAAATGCTATTTTAATAGGTGATTTTAATATAGCCCATAAAGAAATTGATTTAGCGAGACCAAAAGAAAATAAAAATAATATAATGTTTACTCCGGAAGAAAGAGAAAAAATCAGCGGGCTTTTGGAAGGTGGATTTTTGGATAGTTTTAGAATTTATAATTCTGAAAATGGAAATTATACATGGTGGCCATATTTTGGCATAAATGCCCGAGAAAGAAATATTGGTTGGCGGATTGATTATTGTTTTATTTCCAAAAATTTAAAGGAGAAATTAATAAGTTCCAATATTTTAAGTGATATTCTAGGCAGCGATCACTGCCCAATAGAGATTAATTTGTCGGGATAAGGGAGTGGCGAAACCACCTTCGGTGAGGGGAACACCCCGTCGCCTTTCAGGCACCACCCCTCTATAAAGAGGGGAATAAAGATATGAATCAAGAAAAAAAACAAGTGAGACCAGGCAGACAAAGCGGGTCTAAATATAGGGGGGCAAGGAAATATCCATCTCCAAAAAAGAACTCATCAGACAAGATAAGGGTGTGTTTTTTGGGTGGATTAGAAGCGGTCGGAGAGAAAAATATGGCATTTATTGAATATAAAAATCAAATTACCATATTTGATGCCGGCTTAATGTTCCCTGAATTAAATATGCCGGGAGTTGATTATGTGATCCCCAATGTTGAATACTTAGCGAAGAATAAGAAAAAGATTGTTGGATTATTCATCACCCATGGTCATTATGACCACATCGGAGCAATTCCTCATATTATGGAAAAAATAGGCAACCCAATAATTTATGCCGCCCCACTCACAAAGGCAATCATAATAAAAAGGCAAACTGATTTTCCAAATGCCCCAAAGTTGAGAGTAATTGAAATAGACCCAAACAAAATGGACGAAATAAGATTTGATAAATTTAAAGTTCATCCATTTCATATCAATCATAATATTCCAGACTCCCTGGGGTTTGCCCTTGAGACAGATTTGGGGAAAATATTCTATGTTCCCGATTTTAAGTTTGACTTTACTCCAATTGTTGATAAGCCAGCTGATTTAAAAAGCATAACAAAATTAGCATCGAAAGACCCTCTTTTGCTTATGTCAGATTCGACTGGTTCTGAAGATCCGGGGTATGCCCCCTCTGAAAGAAAAATATTCGGAGAATTAGAAAGATTATTTGAGAAAGCAAGGGGGACAAGAATTATTGCCTCTACATTTGCATCTCTTCTTAATAGAGTCCAGCAAATAATTTGGTTGTCAGAAAAATTTGGGAGAAAAGTTGTGGTGGATGGATATAGTATGAAAACAAATGTTGCTATTGCTCGAGAAAATGGATATTTGGATGTTAAAAAAAATACCATCATTTCACCACAAGAAGCAAATGCTCTTCCAAAAAGCCAATTAACAATTATGTGCACCGGCTCTCAGGGCGAAGGAAATGCAGTTCTTATGAGAATGGTAAATCATGAGCATCGTCATTTCAAGGTTGAAAAAGATGACACAATTATATTCTCCTCATCGGCTGTTCCGGGAAATGAATTGTCTGTTTCAAATCTTGCTGATAATCTTAATCGTCAAGGAGCAAATGTTTATCATTATAAGATGATGGATATTCATACCAGCGGACATGGTAGTCAAGAAGATATAAAACTTCTTATGAGTTTGGTTAGGCCAAAATTCTTTATGCCCATTCATGGAAAATATTCAATGTTAAAAAAGAATACTGAGTTAGCGGAGCAAACGGGAATTAAAAAAGAGAATATTGTAATTGCCAATAATGGGCAGATAGTTGAGATATCAAAAGATTCTATTTTTGTTACAAAAGAAGAGGTTCCGGCGAACAATATAATGGTTGATGGATTAGGAGTGGGTGATGTGAGCGAGGTTGTGTTGAGAGACAGAAGTCAATTAGCTCAAGATGGAACAATTATTATGATTGTTATGATAGATGGCAAGAAGGGTGAGATAAGGGGTGAGCCAGAAATAATGGCAAAGGGATTTGTTTATGCCAAGGGCGCAGAGGAAAAGGAATTTCAAAAGAAAATAAAGGATGTGGTAAGAGAAGTTGTTTCTAAATCAGCATCAAAGGACCATACTACTAATTGGGATTATTTAAAGAATAATCTTAGAGATAGAGTTGGAAATTATATTTTCAAGATATCCGAAAGAAGACCAATCATCCTCCCCTTCGTCATTGAGGTTTAGAATATATTTGGGATAATAAGAAATGGATGGATGCTTTTTGTGAGAAATAATTTGAATTAGAAAATATATTATTAGTATTTCTAGCATGGCCTGTTTTTTAAGCCGAACACTTGATTTTTTGGTGATTTCTGATATTATAATATCAAAATGTTTGGAATTATATCAAAATTTATTACCCAAACTATTGCCAATGGTATTGGTATTCTTGCTATTGCTTACTTGGTCAATGGGGCATTCTTTAATGGTGGGTGGCTTGAGTTATTGGAGATTGCTGTTGTTTTAGCTATTCTTAATATAATCGTCCGACCGATTTTAAAGTTGATATTTGGACCACTAATTGTCATCACATTGGGGATATTCAGCTTAGTCTTGAATGGGGCAATTTTGTGGGCGGCAACATTCTTGTTTCCTCAATATTTGATAATCCCTTTTTGGTGGCCTCTAATATGGGCAACTCTCATTATTTCAGTCATTAATATAGTCTTTGGAGTGGCAAGAAAGAGGGATTAGAGAAATTAATTTGAGCATCTTTTCTTTGCAATGTCGCCATTACTTACGAACTCTAAAAAATCAAAATTTCGAATATCTAGAGAGTAAATAGAAACAAATTAAGGAATGGGGAGCGATGATCTATATATTCAAATGTTTGAGTTTTGCCGACTTTCAAATAGAGGCAAAACGAGTTTTTTGAATTAATCATCGCGGAGACAAGAAA
>JBFFCO010000067.1:0-4268 GCA_041559835.1 Minisyncoccia bacterium
AATGAAAACCTCACTCCAAATATTTTATACAAGTTCGCTAAACCATATACTCCGCAGGCTCCGGTATTAAGTAGTCCTATTACAAATAAACTCACAATTGATGCTGTTGCTAATTTGAATGAAGCGACTGATTTAGAATATGCGATAAACGAAACAACCACAGGAAATTATGTTCAAGCGGATGGAACTTTGGGAGCGACTCCGATTTGGAGAACTGTCGTTGATTGGAGAGTTACAGAAGTTACCGGATTATCATCTCCTGTTGCCAACTATATTTTCCGAGTGAAATCACGAAACATCAGCGACCCACTTGATGCTGTTTCAAGTGAAAGCGATTATTCGCCTACTGCTCAAATTACAAACTCTGCTCCGACTATCACGATAGATTCTGCCTCTCAACAAGAGGGGACTCCGAATTATACAATAATAAATTACACAGGGAGTGATAGTCAGGTAGATATAAATAGTTTGGTGGTGTATGAATATTCTACTAATACAACAGATTGGTTCCAAATGACAGAGAGGTCTGGGGTTGGCTCTGATGGAATTTCTGGATTAGTATTTAGCACAAGTGGGAGTAGTTTTGTGTTTGCTTGGGATAGCGGAACTGACTTGGCAGGAGTAGAAGACCCAACTGTTTTTGTTCGGTTGCAATCAAGTGATGGAATAGCCAATAGCAATTTAGATACTTCTTCTTCATTCTTGATAGATAATTCAAGCCCAACAATTACTGGCATTATAATAAGTCAAGCTCCTGGGACAGAGCAGATAATTGTTCAATATAATTTAAATGATGGTTCGCCTATAAATAATTTCGTAGATATAGATATTTCTGAGGATGGTGGGTTGGCATGGGATGTTGCTACCACAACTATAGCAGGTGATGTTGGAGGCGGTGTTAATGCCGGTGAGGGTTGCACCATTACATGGGATGCCGGAACAGATTTTGGCGGGCAGGAGCAGTCAGATATGGTTATTAGAATAAAGGCAACTGATTCTTATGGAAATGAAGGTAGTTTTTCATCGTCAGAAAATTTCACAGTTGATACGGCTAATCCAATAGTATCAAGTATTTTGGCGATTCAAAATATTGGCGAGACAATCATAGATGTTTCTTATACTCTTTCCGATATTTCTGATGCTGGGCATTTTGTTGATTTTGATGTTTCTGAGGATGGCGGCTCTACTTGGGCAGTCGCCACAACTACATCTTCAGGTGATATTGGAGGGGGCATAACGACTGGTTCAAAATCTTTTAATTGGGGAGCAAAGACAGATTTTGATGAGCAAAGTCAAACAGATATGAGGGTTCGGGTGAGCTCTTTAGATTTTTACGGACATCAAGGAGATTATGCTGAGTCATCAAACTTTTCTGTTGATACCGCCAACCCTATTATTTCGAATGTATTAGCAACTCAAAATATTGGAGAAAAAAACATCACAATTACATATAATTTAGATAATGCAGTGAGTTTCTTTGTGACAGAAATTGATATATCCAATGACGGAGGAAGCACTTGGTCGGTTCAAGATACAAGTGTAACGGGGGATATAGATTTGGTTATTGCCACTGGCTCAAAAACAATAATATGGAATGCTGGAACAGACTTTGATGGGCAAGAGGAATTGGATATGAGGGTTAGAATAAGAGCAAGAGATTTTTATAATAATCAAAGCAATTACACAGAATCAATAGATTTTTCTGTTGATACCAATGGCCCATCAGGATTGAATAATTTGTCAGTATTTTCTGCTACTAATACATCAGTTACATTGAATTGGTCTGCTGGAATTACAGATATAAGTTTTAATCATTATGAATTATGGCGAGGAGATTCTCTTGACGATGTGAATAATAGAACAGGAACGGCAATTGAGTGGGATGATTTAGATGATTCAAATTTGACTGATGTAAATACTATTTCTACCGTTATCACTGGTTTGCCGATAATTGAAGATGATTACTTTGTTAAGATTTGGGCGATTGATGATTATGGAAATGAATCTACTATTGGGGCGATAAATATATTCCAGCTAGTTGCTCCGTCCCCATCTCCATCGCCTTCCCCGTCTCCTGAAGAGACTGCTCCGCCAACAGAAGGTGGTATAAGCGGAATTATTCCTCCTGATATAACTCCTCCAGTGAGACCGATACTTTCTCCAATAAGTAGCCCAACTGATTCTATTGAGATATTAATTTCTGGACTTAGCGAATATGATTCAAGAGTTGATTTATATGACAATGGGATATTTGTGAAGAGATTGGATTTCTTGGCTGATGTTAATGGGCGATTTAGTGAGAGAGTATTTTTTGGAGCGGGAGAGCATCTATTATCAGTGAGAGCGGTTGATGATAGTGGAAATGAGAGTGATTTCTCAGAGGTAGTTAAATTTATTATTGATGTCGCCCCTCCTTCTTCGCCAATAATATTATCCCCTGAAAATAATGAAGAAATTTCTGACGAAACTCCTCGCATAGTAGGATTAGCCGAAGAATTTTCTCAAATAGAAATTATTTTAGATGGAGGGCGAGTATTTAAGACGGCAACTGATGAGAATGGAGGATGGAGTTTTATCTTGCCAAGTGATTTTTCATTGGGATTAGGTAGTCATATCTTTTCTGTGAGAGCGATTGATAAGGCGGGGCAAAGAAGTTCTGAAAATATTTTAGAAGTGAATGTTGTTCCTCCTGCAATAATTGATATTCCGATTGCAGGCGGAGAAGAGGATTTATTAGAATCGGCAAAGATAATAAGGGAAATATCTGAGGCAACGGAATTGCCTGGTGTTCCATCTCCAAAGGTGGAATATGTTGAACCGAGAGTTGAGCCGATAGGCAAAGATAATATTATAGAATTTTCTGGAACTGCTTTGCCGGAAGAGAATGTTATTGTTTATATAAATAGTGAGGAGGCATTGATTTATCGAACAAAGGCAGATGTTGATGGAGTTTGGAAAATCAATCACTCGCAGGATATTGTGGAATTGGCTCCGGGGGAGCATTCAATATTCGCTATTAGTTTCTATCCAGCAGCTAAGATTAAGAGTCGTCCGGGTGAGGTGAGTTTATTCACGGTTGAGAAGAGTTTTTGGGTAGCGGCTTTCCAAGTGCTAAATCTCCCAACGACGATATTCACCCTTCTTGTTCTATTAGCAACAATGTTTTGGTTGTATAAGTTAAGAGCAGGCAATTCAAGCTCCAAAGAGATGGTTTATTAGGGGGGGGCGAGGAAAACACCCCGTCCAGCCAACCCGCCTTCGCCAAGGCTTCGGCAGGGCAGGGGGCTTCGGCGAGGCGAACCCGCCTTCGTCAAGACTTCGGCGAGGCTAACCCGCCTTCGTTAAAACTTCGGCGAGGCAAAGAAAAAAGGGCGGGGGGATTTCTCATTCCCTCGCCCTTGAATTATGGACTTATTCAAAGATTATTTTTAAAACTTTTTTTTGCTCCAACTCATATTCCATCGTTGTCAGATGATTGATAGTCGCCAATATTGGATCTTCAATGGTAAGGGGTGCTTTAGATGTTCTCTCTTTGCCATTTTCAACACCGCTTATACTTTTACCGATTAGATAAGGTGGTAGGGGCATAAGATCTTTATCAGTGTCATCAAGGACTATTTTTTCGGTATCATAAACTCTTAAAATCATTATTCTCTGATTTTTGGATTTTTTAGTGGGAAGATTGAAGGTAATAATTCTTTTTGACTTCTTGGGATTATTTGCTATTGCGGGACCATGATCTAATAAAAAACTAACAATGCCATAAAGAGGATTCTTAAAAAAACTTCTTTTTAGATATTTTGAGCCATCACTTTTTATTAATTTACATCCTTTTTCCTTCCAACCAACAACACCACATTCTTTAATTAATAATTCTACCATTTTGTACCTCCTGCAACCCATTCTCCATAAAAATATATATTTGTCAAATTGAATGATGCTCTCTTTGTCACCCCCGCCTGAGGCGGATGTGCCACCTCTGGCGGGGAATAAAAAGAGGGCGGGGGGATTTTGTTATCCCCTCACCCTCTAATGGTACGAGTAGATTTTCATCTAGAGACTATCTTGATGCTGATAGATTCTGAGTCCTTAAAAAACATCTCTTTTTGGCTTGATAAAAAACAAATTAATGATTGGATTGGGTTGGTGGTAATGTTCTCGTGTTCTATATTCCAACAACCATTTTTCCATGTTGAGACGACATAAGTTATTGTAGTATCATTAGCAACACTGGAAGTTTCTTGGGTTGGAATAACCGCAATCCTTCT
>JBFFCO010000068.1:0-4255 GCA_041559835.1 Minisyncoccia bacterium
ATATTTTCATCCATTATTAAATATGCCTAATCCAATTATGTTGAGGGCATTGATTTAGATGAGACCACCCCCCCCCGCGAAGCGGGGGGGGTTGGTCTGTAAACTTTTTTAAATATGCCTAATCCAATCAAGTTGAGAGTAGTAATTAAGACATTGGAAAAATATGGCTTTGTTTTTGTTTCGCAAAAAGGCAGTCATGCTAAATATCGTAAAAAAGGAAAAATAACGAGAACCGTGATTGTAAAAATGGGCAAAAAGGAAATACCCCATGGGACATTTCAATCAATCTTATTATTATCTGGATTAAAAAAGGATGATTTTAGAGATGGTAATAACCAAAGCAGGGGAAGATAAGATTATAATCAATGGCTTATCCACATCCTCTATTTGACATTATAAATCCATATTTTAATACTAATTTATGGAGTAGCAATCCATAAATTAATATAAATATGTTCTTTAACTGCTTTCATAAGTTAGAAATTTAATAGTTTGGAAAACAAGAAAGAAGTTAAGCCCCCGCCTTCTTGGGCGAAGAATTATCCTCATGCGAAATTTAAATTAGTAAATAGAGAAAATTATTTAGATTTTATTATTAAATAAAAAAATGTGACCGGAGAGGATGATTCCCGCCGGTCATTGATCGGATTTTTATTCTGCAAGGTTCTAAGGTGCGAAAAAGTAGATTGCGAATGCGAAGATACTTACTATAATCGCTACAAACCAATATCCTATCTTAGACACTAAAACAATTCCCAAATCATTACAGAGTTCGCTGACGAAAAAGAGATTGAGATTGATTATTATTTTGAAGAGGAAATTAGAAGTTTTTTCAATTATAACTTACTTGGATACAAGGGGGTTGCGTTAATGGGATATTATGATATATCCACTAGCAACCACCTAGCTACCGAGCTAAACAAAAAAGGTTTTTTGTTTATAGTAGGGAGTTAAATGGGGGCGAGAAAAAATTTCTTTTTGCGGCGGTTAAAACTACGGATTACGATATTTTCTATTTCCTTGAAGAATTAGCAAAAAAATTGGTTGAGTTATTTGATGACAATAAAAGAGATGGGTGGGATTAGAGTAAAATATGGTAATGATGATTTTGATGATATTTCTTTTTGGGCATAGTAGTGCCCATTTTTTATTACCATCGAGAAACAAAAAACATTGCTATCATCTTAAAATATAATATAATGAAATAAAACTATTTTTAATACCCCCTCCCCCGCCTCGCGGGGGAGGGATGGTGACACTTTTACCTCTATTATCCCCGCCTTCGTTAAAACTATGGCGGGCGAAGAAAAATATGTTTAATATTCAAAAATTAGAAGAAAAATTATTTAAATTATTCGTAGTCGGAGTTGGAGCGGCCCTCTTAATCCCAATAGTATATATAAAAAACATCCTCCGCCCATACATTATCGGAAAAATGATTCCATTCCAAACTATTGCCTTAATAATTGCAATAATTTGGATTATTCTCTTATCAATAGATTGGAAAAAATACAAGCCAAAAATAAATTTTCTAATAGGAGCAACAACAATATTTGTCTTAATAATTTTTTTGAGTTCAGTTTTTGGATTAGATTTTTATAGAAGTTTTTGGGGAAATGGAGAAAGAATGGAGGGATTTTTAGCCCTATTCCATTTCTTTATATTGCTGATAGCAACTCATTCAGTATTAAAAAATAAACCAGAAATATTTAAAAAATTAATATTTTTCTCATTGGCAGTGAGTTTTTTTGCCGCAATTTATCCCGCCCTTCAAAAATTAGGAATCGCTTTTACTCCCCCAAACGAAAATTTTGACAGACCACCCGGCTCATTTGGAAACCCAGCATTCTTATCAGGATATTTATTAGTCCATCTATTTTTAGGTGGGTGGTATCTTTTACAAAACTGGGCAAAAGGCAAAAAAATAACACCAACCAACATACTCACAGCGATTTTTCTTTTAGGAAACTTCATCGGATTAATTTGGACCCAAACAAGAGGGTCGTGGGTTGGATTAATATTGGCAATATTTGCCTTTATGGTTATTTCCCTTTTTGTCTTTCCAAAAAAAGCAAAAATAATATCGGGGATTATATTGATAATAATTATCGGCTCCGGCTCGCTATTCTTAATATTCCAAAAACAAATTGCCCAAAATGAGTTTGTGAAAAATACCCCCGTGCTATCAAGATTGGCAAGAATATCATTAGATGATGGCAACACAAGAAAAAGATTAGTGACTTGGCAGTGGGGATTAGATTGGTTTCAACAAAGACCAGTTTTGGGAGTAGGTCAAGATATGTTCTTCTCCGTTTTTGATTCAAATTACACCTCTGATAATTATAAAATAATGAATGAAAGATTCGACCGCTCTCACAATAAATTTATAGATGTATTAGTGATGAATGGAGTGTTGGGATTATTTAGTTATTTGATATTATTCTTTGCCATCTTTTGGGCTATATCAAAAAAAATAAGAAGTTTGGATAATAATTTTGAAAAAGCAAGTTGGATGATGATTATCTCTTTGTTTATTTCATATATAGCCCATATATTCTTTGTTTTTGAAACACCGGGAAATTCAGTGATATTCTTTTTCTTAATAGCATGGATTTCTATATTGGGAATTAAAGGAGGGGTAAAGGAGGGCGACAATCAAAAAAAGAGTGTAAAAATTTATAACAATCAAAATACCATAATAATATTTAGTGCAATATCAATAATTCTCGGCTCGTTAATATTCTATTCAGTAAATTACAAACCATATAAAGCGGCATGGCTCACATTTAGGGCAGCTAGCGAAAATCCATTAGAAATTGATAAAATATTTTCTTATCATCAGCAAGCCCTTGGGCAAAATACATTTTTAAATTCAGAGGTGAGAAAAATGAAGGGCGATCATTTTCTAAACTTTATTATTTATATCCAAAGAAATAATGTTGATTTGAAGGGGCAATCTTTGAGAAATTATTCAATAGCCATAGCGGATGAGATGGAAAAAGCAATAGAGAAAGAAGAAATGATTGACTTTTTTGTCTATCCGGCAACGACATTTGCTCAATTGAGTTGGCTTGATGGAATAAGTGAAGATGATAAGCAGTATTATCTATCCCAAATGGATTATTGGTTTGGGCGATTGAAAGAAAAATGGCCATTGAGAACAGACTTCTATTCTACATTAGCAGAAAGTCTTTTCTTCACTGAAAATTTTGAGGAGTCTGAAAGATTAATAGACGAAATATTAGAAATAACTCCAAAGTTTGGAAGACCTATTTGGCTAAAAGGACTTCTTATGATTGGTAGGGGCGAGATTGATTCTGGAATTGATAAATTATTTGAATCAATAATAAATGGGTATGCAATATCCGATACAAGGGGTGCAACCACATTTCCTGTTTTGATGAAATCTATCAGGCCCGAAGATGTTGTGGCTTTCTTGTCGCTCATTGATAATGCTTATGATAAATATAAGGGCAAGGCGGGGGATGATTACACTCTATCAAGAATGGCTGAATTTGGGGCAGAAACACATATGAGTTTAAATAGTTCAAATATTGCGAAGGCAGTTGAGTATTTGGAGGTATATTTGAATTATGATAAGAATAGGGCGGAATATTGGGCTAAGATTGCTAGTGGATATGCGAAGTTGAGAAATAAGGAGATGGCGATTTTATCTGCAAGAAGGGCGATGGAATTAGACCCTGAAAATTTTGGAGAAGGAGGCGAATCCTTTATTGAGATTGTGGAAAATGAGAGATGGGACCTCCTCCCATAGTCTCGTAATCTTAAATTTGACAAATTATTTATTTATGATTTAATGGTAGGAGAAAACAAGAAGGAGAAAATTATGGTTGATGAAGAATATTACATTGAATACAAAGTAGAGGGTGCTAATTGGCAAAAATACACAAATCACCTGGAAGTAATTTCATACAATGATTTAGAAGAAGTAAAACAATTTGCAGAAGACTTGATGGAATTGAATAAAAAAGTCGCCCATCGTGTTATTATTCGTAAAGAAGAAGTTGCTTGGAAATCAAAATAGTGGTAAAAGGCAGAAGAGAAAATCATCAAAAAAGATGATTTCTCCCCTCCCCCGCCTTTTTTAAAAAACAGGGGCGGCGCTATCCAGCACCGCCTCTTTTTATTTATCATTTTTGATTTTCCTTACTATCCCATCAAGAATCTTATCACATTCATCCATGTGATTAAATTTCATTTCTTTGGTAAATTTAAGCCATAAAATTGATAATTC
>JBFFCO010000069.1:0-4240 GCA_041559835.1 Minisyncoccia bacterium
AATTTCGAATATCTAGAGAGTAAATAGAAACAAATTAAGGAATGGGGAGCGATGATCTATATATTCAAATGTTTGAGTTTTGCCGACTTTCAAATAGAGGCAAAACGAGTTTTTTGAATTAATCATCGCGGAGACAAGAAAGAAATTGAAAAGCAATTTCTTTCTTGGCGGGAATGGATATAATTTGTCTATTTACGAACGAAATAGAGAAATTTTAGATTTTTTTGGGAGGTAGAGACCCCTGCCTTCGCAGGGGTGACAAGAAAATAAAATGTCGCATATATTTTAAAAAAAATAATTAATATGGATAAAATAAAAATTGGGATAAATGGTTTGGGGAGGATTGGTCGGGCAATATTAAAAATTGCCTATGAGAGACCAGAGATTGAAATAATCGCTGGCAACGATTTAGGCGACTTAGAAAACATCGCCTACTTATTAAAATATGATTCAGTATATGGAAAATGGGAAAAAAATGTTAAAGCCAATATTAAAGAAAATTGTTTAGAGATTGATAATAAAAAAATAAAAGTATTCAAAGAAGCCGACCCATCCAAACTCCCATGGAAAAAACTTGATATAGATATAGCCGTTGAGGCAACTGGTGTTTTTGAATCATTTGAAAAATCAAAAGCCCATCTTTCTGCTGGAGCAAAAAGAGTAATTATTAGCACATCCGCAAAAGATGATGATTTAAGTTATAAATTAGGAGCAACTGTTGTTGTCGGCTCCAACGAAGAAGATTTAGAAAAAGTTAAAATAACAGCAAACGGTTCTTGCACAACCAATAGTGCAGTTCCAGTAATGGCTATTCTTTCTGAAATATTAGGAATTGAAAATGCACTTTTGAATACAATTCATGCTTATACTGCTTCTCAAAGATTGGTTGATGGACCTAATCCAAGAAATTGGCATTTAGGCAGAGCCGGTGCAATAAATTTAATTCCTACTTCCACAGGAGCAGCATCTGCAGTAGAAAAAGCAGTAAAGAATTTGAGATGTTCTTTTGATGGATTGGCAATTAGGATTCCCGTTCCAATTATATCATTGGCAGACATCACATTTATTTCAAAAAAAGATACAACAAGAGAAGAGGTCAATAATATCTTAAAGAAGGCAGCCAATGAGCCAAGATGGAATAAGACATTTAGAATTGAGGAGGATCCAATTGTTTCTTCTGATTTGATAGGAGATAAGTTTGCTAGTGTTGCCGACCTTTCATTGACAAGAGTTTCTGGAAAAAGATTAGTCAAAGTTTTGGTTTGGTATGAGAATGAGTGGGGTTATTCAAATGGATTAGTTGAGCATATCATCAAGGCAGGCAGTTTTTTGAGATAGAGATGACTTTTGATAAAAATTTTAAATGTTAATAGTGAATAATATTTTAAAGAAATATTGGGATTTGTTTTTGTTATTAATCCTTGTAGGGGGATTATTTTTTGGGTTGCTTTCTTCCCATATGCTTTTAGAAAAAAATAATAGTCTTTATTCAGGTGGTTCTACTTGGGGGGATTTAGCTCTTCATATTTCCATAATAAATAATTTTTCGGAAAGAGGATTGGCGGAAACATTAAGGACAGGAGTAATTTATAATGGGGAAAATTTAAAATACCCATTTATAATGGATTTAATTACTGCTGGGATTATGAAATTGGGAATTTCTTTAAGGTCTGCCCTTATTTTATCCTCAATTATTTTTATATTAGGATTTACTTATTTGCTATATCTTTTTGTATTAAAAATAACAAAAAGTCGTTTAGCCAGTTTTTTATCACCAATCCTTTTCTTTTTTTATGGATCTATTTATGGATTAGGTCAATTTTGGGCAGATTTCAAATTATCTAAAATTCCAATTTGGAAATTTTTAAGAGAGATGCCAAGACAATATGCCCACTTAGAAGAAAAAGGTCTTCATCTTTCTAATATTATTTCTGATTTTGTTCTTCCGCAAAGGGCTATAATTTTAGGTCTTTTTTTTGGATTGTTGGTTTTTTATTTTTTATGGAAATATTGGGATAATCATCAATCAAAAAATTTAATAATAGCAGGGATTATATTTGGATTTTTACCAATAATTCACACTCACACCTTTTTATCATTATCTATGGCTATTCCGATTTTATTTTTGATAGACATTTTTTATAGACCTTCTTTGTATTTGATTTGGGTTAAAATAAAAAATTGGATTAGATTTATTGTGCCAGCGGTATTTTTATCAATTCCTCAGATATTATTTCTTTTTCCTTTTGAAAATAATAGATTTTTTAAAGTTTCTTTAGGTTGGCTTGCTGGCGGTGAGAATATTTTTAATTTTTGGATAAAAAATTTTGGCATCCATTGGCTTTTTCTTTTTTTGTCTATTGTTTTAATGTTTTTTTGTTTTTTGGAATATAGTAAAAAAATTTTATTTTATATCCCATTCTTATTTTTATTTATTGTTGCAAATATATTTTCTTTCCAGCCAAATGTTTGGGATAATTCTAAAATATTAATTTGGTGGTTGTTGGCGAGTATTATTTTAATTGCTGGGTTAATTGGTCATATTTGGAAAAGATGGAAATGGAATGCAATAATTTTAATTATCCCTATTTTCATTTTATTAGTTTCAATTGGTGCGTTGTCAGTTATTAGGGAGGCAAATTTAAGATGGGAATTATTTGATAAAAATGACTTATTGTTATCAGAATTTATCAAAGAAAATACAAATAATCAATCATTATTTTTGACATCAGGTAATCATAATAATCCAGTATCTTGTTTGGCTGGAAGAAGGATATTGATGGGTTATAGAGGGTGGATATCCAGTTACGGGATAGATTATGCCGAGAGAGAAAAAGATATTTCTGATATTTATCAAGGAGGAGGCGAGGCAATATCTTTGCTCAAAAAATATGAAATAGATTATATTGTTATTGATGAGAAAGAGATAAATAAGTGGAAAATTAATTCAGAATTTTTTAATTTAGATTTAGAAAATTTTAAAAATATTTATCAAAATAATAGATATTCTGTTTTTGAGTTTTTAAGATAAGATTAGTTTTTATTTGAAGATTATCATCAAAAAATCAAAATTTTAAATATCTACTTTGAATTACAAAATGGAATAATTGCCCCATCTTTGTTATTCCCGTCCGCCTGAGGCGGATAATACTCCGGCGGCCTGCCCGCCTTCGGCGGGGAATCTCCGTTTTGCCGAGGTTTTTAGACCCCCGCCTTCGCGGGGGTGACAGGGGGAGAGAGGCATTTCGTAATTCAAAGCATAGAAGTAGATAGAAGCAAAAAAACAATACCCCCCCGCCGAAGGCGGGGGGGTATTGTTATTTAAATTTATGAAAAAATAATTTTTTTAGATTTTTTCAAGGCGGATGTTTTTAAAAAATTATGCCATTGCTTTTTTTCGCAGGGATTGAGGCATTTTCTCAATAGCATATCTTAATGCCGTGCGAGGCATCTTGTTTTTATTTCTCATAATAAAATCAAAAACTTCTTTTTGATGATAGACAGAAGCATCCTTTAACATCCAGCCGTATCCCTTTTGAACCAAATCATCCTCGTCTAACATTAATTTTTTGGCAATTTCAAAAATATTTTTTAGAGGAATTTTTTCAGAAGGAATATGGCTCACAGCAGATGCTCGTCTCACCCATCTATTATTGGAACTCGTCCATTTTTTTATTTCTAAAAATAACAAGGGAAATTTTTTAATTAAATAATTTATTGAATGAGTGCAAAAATCATCGCACTTCGCCCAATTATTAATATATTTTTGAATCCATTTTTCAAACAGAAAAAAATCATTTTTCTCAAATCTATCTCTAAGATTAAACACCCAATTAAAGGCAATCATTGATAATTCATTATAATCCATTTTTAGCATTTCCTCTGATATTCCAAATATTTCTTTTTTATTCATTGTTTTTATTTCAGAGAAATATTTTTTGGCAACCTTCCTTGTATTATTTGCCCTCACTCCAAAAATAGTTATTTTTTCTTTGAAATAATTTCCCGCCCCTTTCTTATATTCAATATCAATATTTTGCTTTAAGTCATTTATTATATTTTTTATTATCTCACTCATATCATTATTTTAAATCATGAGGAGTCAAATGCCAAATTATAATTTTCCGCCATCCAATATCTTTGCCCTTCCTCTTGATTTGATGTAAAATAGAGGTGTCGTTTTAAAAAAAGTTTCTAATTATGAATAAAAAGATTGTTGTGAGTGATAAAATGCAAAGTG
>JBFFCO010000070.1:0-4223 GCA_041559835.1 Minisyncoccia bacterium
AAACACCCCGTCGCCCTTCGGGCACCACCCCTCTATTAGAGGGGAATTAACAATCCCAAAGAAAATCAAAATTTCGAATATCTAGAGAGTAAATAGAAACAAATTAAGGAATGGGGAGCGATGATCTATATATTCAAATGTTTGAGTTTTGCCGATTTTCAAATAGAGGCAAAACGAGTTTTTGAATTAATCATCGCGGAGCCAAGAAAGAAATTGTAAAGCAATTTCTTTCTTGGCTGGAATGGATATAATTTGTCTATTTACGAACGAAATAGAGAAATTTTAGATTTTTTTGGGGAGATAGAGATTCCCGTCTTCGCGGGAATGACAAGAGGGTGGCGGGAATGACAAAGAAGGGACGGGGATAACAAAGAAAAGAGAGAACACCCCGTCTCGCCAAGAGGCGAGCCACCCCTCTATTAGAGGGGAATAAGATAAGGAAAAGACTTCGGCGGGACGTAATAAATTATTTAATAATTTAAACGTCCCAGCCACGTTGAAATTGCGAAGCAATTTTTTACGTGGCGAGGCGAAGAAAAATATGCTGAAAGAATTATTGAAAAAAATATTGCGAGTGACTGCGATTTTGATGATAAAAAAATACAAACCAATAGTTATTGGAATAACCGGAAGTGTCGGAAAAACATCAACAAAAGAAGCAATCTACACCGTGCTAAAAAAAAGATTTTCCTGCCGAAGAAGCAGGGGTAATTTTAATAATGAATTAGGACTACCCCTCACAATCCTTGGCGATTATAAAGAAATAAAAGGAAAATTATTTTGGATAAATGTCTTGATAAAAGCATGGTTAAAAATTATTTTTAATATCAAAGCAATCAGCGGTTATCCAAAAATATTAATATTAGAAATGGCCGCCGATAGACCGGGCGACATAGATTATCTATCAAAAATAGCAAAACCAAAAATAGGAGTCATCACAGCAATAGGAGAAATCCCCGTTCATGTAGAATATTACAGCGGACCCGAAGCAGTCGCCAAAGAAAAAGGAAAATTATTAGAAGCATTGCCTTCAGACGGGTTTGCCATTTTAAATAGAGATGATTTATCAGTCTTTGATTTGAAAGATAAGACAATGGCTGATGTCATATCCTACGGATTTTCAGAGGAGGCAGATATTAGATTAGGAAATTTTGAGCATCGTATTGATAAAAAAAATATTCCTGAGGGAATTTCTTTGAAAGTTCATTATGGTGGTGGCTTTACTCCAATGAGGATAAATGGAGCGATTGGCAAGCCGCAAGCATATGCAGTTGGGGCGGCCGTTGCAATTGGACTATCGCTCAATATGAATTTAGTTGATATTAGCGAGGCCCTTTTGGATTATAAGGCGCCACCCGGCAGATTAAAATTAGTTGAGGGGGTTAAAAAAACTACCATATTAGATGATAGTTATAATGCATCGCCAACATCTATGAGGTCGGCGATAGAAACAATGGCAGAGTTGCCAGCGAAAAGAAAAGTCGCCGTATTAGGCGATATGCTTGAGATAGGAAAATATTCCACAGAGGCCCATCAATCAATAGGCGATTTAGTTGGAAAAGTGGTTGATATTTTATTTTGTATTGGACCAAGATCAATTTTTATCGCTGAAAAGGCAATAAAGACAGGAATGAGCAAAGATAATGTTTTTACTTTTAGGACAAGTGATGAGGCAAAGAAAAAGATTGAGAGAATAATTAAGTCCGGTGATTTAATTTTAATTAAGGGATCAAATGCAATGAGATTAGATAAGATTTTAGAAGAAATAATCCACCACGATTTATAATCTCCCGCCTTATATAATTTTCTAAAAAAATCTATCTGTTGCTTTTTAGTATAATAATAAGAGTGCATATAATTCATAATCTTAAAAAAATCCGCTCGCCGAAAGGCGAGCGGAGGGGGGTTGATTTTGTGAAAACAGATATTTTAATTATCTATTTGAGACCAAGAATGTTAGGTATTAACTTACTCAATCCCCATGCTGCGATTGCAACAACTATTGCTACAGCAGCGAATAATAATTGCTTTGATGCCTTTCCTATTTTTGTAGAATCACCAGCAGATGTTAGATATCCAAATGCAGCGATAAGACCGAATATGACTGCTACCGCCAAAAGAAGGCCATAAAGAAATGTGGCGACATCATTAATCAAACCGCCTATATCTTCGGCTGTTTCTATTTTAGCACTTCCTGGCTTTGGGAGAGGGCTAGCAGCGGCCAAAGACAAAGAAGGCAATAAAACACAAAGCGACAATATTATTAAAGAAATTTTTTGAATTTTTTTCATAAGAATAGTTTATCTATTATCAAATTATCCGACCTTTTCATAATAATTTAAATTTTTTACTTTATCAAGTGGTATTTGGGGATAATCTACGGCCATTCTCCGCCTTTCTCCCTGTCACCCCTATCCGCCAGGGGCGGATGTGCACCACCTTTGGTAGGGTGGGGCATAAAGAAAGAGAACACCCCGTCCAGCCAAAGGCTGGCCACCCCTCTATTAGAGGGGAATTATGTCTGCTTATGGCGATGGTGTGGCTGGAGAAATGAAACTGCTGATAAATGCCTCTATTCCATAAGCGAAAATTGAGACAACAATTGCCACAGCGGCGAATAGTAAATGCTGATGAGCTTTCTTAATATTTTCCGGCTTTGCAGTGATATAATAAAAAGCAGCGATAAGACCAAAGACAACAGCCAAACTAAAAACAATCGTCTTTAAGAAATCGGCTACTCTCATGATTATAGCCGGAATATCACTTGCTCCAATAGTTGTCTGCGCAGAAGCAAAACTTGAGCCAATCATAATAATTGCTATTATCAAAAACAAAATATTAAAGAATTTTTTTATTTTTTTATTCATAATTATCCATAAATAAAGTAAGAAACAATTCCGCTAATACCGGAGGCGACTAATATTATTGCCACTCCAATACTCGTCCAAAGAAATATTGAATATGCCGACTTTATATTATTCATATTTCCCGTTGATAAAAGCAATGCTCCCCAAATAAACATTAATATCGCCAAAGGACCACCTATTAATTGCAGATAATTGATTATACTGCCTAATACAGACTCTATATCATCTCCTGCTCCTACTTGACCCTCTACTATCCCTAATAATGGATTTGCGAATATAACAACTCCTAATCCAATTACTGCCCAAGTCAAAGCATTGACTCCCTTCTTTACTCTTTCCGGGCTTCCGCCAGCTGTCATAAACATAAGAGCTGCAAATATTGTCATCAATATTGCCAAAGGGACTGCAATACCCGCCGCCCATCCTATAACTCTATCTATAAACTCACCGAATGTGTCTACCCCTAATGGATTTATCAAAGCGGCCTTTGTGCTAATGGCAAATAGTCCTAATAATAGAACGGCTGATATTATTATATAATTTTTTTTATTTAATTTAAAGTGTTTCATAATTATCTCATCAAAATTTAAAGTGATAAAATTATTATTGACTCTATTCTCCCCCGCCCCTTCGGGGCGGGGGAGAAGTAATTTCTTATCTTACTGCTCCTCACGAAGAGGAATATAATTGTCTAATTAAAATAAAGTGTTTCATATCTCACAATCCATTAAATAGGTGGGAGTATGAAGGGATTCCCTCCGAATAACTGCTTAAACATAAATTCCATCCAATTCTCTAGATTTCCTGTGAGAATCATCAAAACAATACTCAATATCAAGCCAACTCCGACAACAATGGCAAATCCAACAAGTGCAGTTGTTAAAATCTTTCTGCCGTTTTGAGCCCTTGTCGTATTTCCCCCTGAAAAAATCATCATCACTCCTCCATATATTATCATCAGCACGACTATTGGAAATACAATGCTGTTTTTTAAAAAATTAAAGACATTCATCCCCACAGTAAAAATATCCCCAATCTTACAAGCACCTGTGCAATAACAAGCATCGCCTACTCCTGCCATCAGCCCAGTAGTCGGCGGATTGCAATCAAGAGCAAGCGAAATAGACGGAATAACAACAAGCATTGCTATTATTAAAAAAATTATTTTTTTAATTTTAGAAATATAATTATCCATAATTCATCTGTTTGGAGACCCCGCCCGCCGAAGGCGGGGGGGGTCTCCAATAATTTCATCTACCCTTAATTATCTAACTAATGAATTCATTTCTGTATTTGCCTGATTAGTTGCCTGACTTATGCCAAATCGACCTGATACTACTGATTTTATCATATCTT
>JBFFCO010000071.1:0-4211 GCA_041559835.1 Minisyncoccia bacterium
CATTACAACGGCGATTCCTTATGTAAATGCTAGCCCACATTTGGGCCAAGCAATGGAATTTATACAAGCCGATGCAGTTGCGAGATATCATCGCCTTATAGGAAATGAAGTATTTTTTGTTTCAGGAGTAGATGAGAACTCATTAAAAAATGTTTTATCAGCAGAAAAAGCAGGTGAGCCAGTGGCTGATTTTGTTAAAAAGAACTCGGATATATTTTATAAATTAATGGGCTTACTAAATATATCAATAGATGATTATATCAGAACAACAGAGAAGAGACATATTTTAGGAGCAAAAAAAATATGGGAGTCCTCACAAAAAAATATATATTCCGGCGAATACGAGGGGCTTTATTGTGTCGGATGCGAAGATTTTTTCAAAGAAGATGATTTGATAAACGGAGTTTGTCCCGACCATAAAACAAAACCAGAATTGATAAAGGAAAAAAATTATTTCTTTAAATTGAGTAAATATCAAGATTGGCTTCAAGAGGTTTATGATAAAAATATAATTTCCATAATTCCAGAGAGCAGGAAAGCGGAAACAATTAATTTTATAAAGAACGGCTTGAGAGATTTTAGCATTTCTCGTTCGCAAGAGAGATCTCGTGGCTGGGGAATAGAAGTGCCTAATGACGAGAGTCAAATAATGTATGTTTGGTTTGATGCCTTATCAAATTACATTACCGCCCTCGGCTATGGATTAGATTCTCCATTATATCGCTCTTGGTGGGAGGACGAGACAACTGATGTCTGGCATTTTATTGGAAAAAATATCACTAAATTCCATTGTATTTATTGGCCTGCGATATTGAAAAGTGCCGGCTTAAGATTGCCTAATAAGATTATCGTTCATGGATTCATTACATCAGAAGGAGAAAAAATGTCAAAATCATTGGGAAATGTTTTAAGCCCATTTGATTTAGTTGAGGAATGGGGAGTGGATGTTCTGAGATATTATCTTTTGAGAGAATTTTCTCTTTCGCAAGATGGGGATTTTAGAAAGGACTCATTGCTTGAGAGATATAATAATGAGTTGGCAAATGGGATTGGAAATTTATTTTCGAGAGTTTTAACGATGATTGATAGAAATGGGGGCGAGATTGTAGCAAAAAGCAATCTTATGAAAAATGAGATAGGTGCTGCCACTAATTCATTTAATAAGAATTTCGGTGAATTTAAAATAAATTTGGCAGTTGATAGTTGGCTTCATTTGGCCACCCAAACTGATTCATTTATAAATAAAGAGGAGCCATGGGAATTAGAAAATTCGGAAAAGAAAGATGATATCTTATCGTCTCTTTGGATTGTTTTAAAAAATTTATCAGAAATGATTTATCCATTTATGCCAAGCACCTCTCAAAAAATGAGAGATTCATTAGGATTGTCGGATATTGCCATTTCTTTATCTGATGAGGATTATATTGGGAAGACATTTAGAATCAGAAAAGCACCCCCTCTCTTTCCAAGAAAGTAGAGACAAATTTTGTATTTAGTGGTGCCCAGGGCGGGATTTGAACCCGCACGCTTATAAAGCCATGCCCCTCAAGCATGTGTGTATACCAATTCCACCACCTGGGCTAATTAGCCCTATTATATATCCAATTTCAAATTTATCAATTTTTTATTGAATATGTTTTTGTTCGTTGCTCCTAATTATAATTAATTTAGATCTTTCTTTATTTTGCATTGTAACAAACTCTACTGATTAAATAGTATATTTTAAGGTTTTAAAAATATTATGGATTTATAAAATCTAAGTAATATATGAGATTAGATTTTTGCCGGTCATTTCCTCAGGAATAGGAATATTCATTATATTCAAAATTGTAGGAGCAACATCGCCAAGTATCCCCCTCGTTTGATTAAAATCACTCGCTAATTCTTTATCGCCCTTCTCAACCCGTCTCTTATAATCATCATCAACTAAATAAAAAGGAACAGGATTGGCATTATGTTCTGTTTCTTTTTCTCCCGTATGGGGGTTAAAAACTTGCTCGGCATTTCCATGGTCGGAAGTAATGGCGATTGTTGTCCCCGCTTTTTGGGCAGCTTCATAAATTCTCGCTAATTGCCCATCTACTTCCTCAACTGCCTTAACGGTTGCATCATAGTTGCCTGTATGAGCGATAATATCAGCATTGGCAAAATTAACAACAATTAATTCATAGGCCTTCCCGTTTATAGCAGTAATTAGTCGGTCGGCAATTTCTTTTGCTCTCATAGTAGGGTCTTTGTCGGCACTTGATAATTTTTTGCTTGGTAATAAAACTCTAAATTCGTTATCAAATACTTCATCAGTTATTCCATTGAAAAAATATGTGAGGTGAAAAAATTTTTCGGTCTCCGCTATTTTTAATTGTTTTTTTCCTGATTTGCTGATGGTTTCTGATAAACCATTTTCTAGTGTTTCAGGAGGAAAGGCAATGGAGACAGATAAATCGTCATCATATTGAGTCATTGTTGCAACAAAAATATTTTTCAAAACTTTTTTTCTTTCAAAATCTGAAAAATTATCTAAAGCGAAACAAGAGGAAATTTGCCTCATGCTATCCCCCCTAAAATTAAAAAATATTATACTATCATTATCTTTTATCAACGGCCATTCTTCGGGGTTATTGGGGTCTGCAATTAATGTTGGTAAAACATAAGGATCGGTTGTTCCTTTTTTATAATAATCATCAAATGTTTTTAATATGTTCGTCGTAAAACTTCCCTCTCCTATTGTGAGAAGGTCATAAGTTTTTTTTGTTAAATCCCAATTCTTTTTTCTATTCATAGAATAATTTCTTCCAGTCATACTGGCTAATTTTCCTGCTTTATAATATTCTAATTCTTTCAAAAAATTTTCTGTAAATCCCTTGCCTGATTTTAATGGACTATCTTTTCCATCTGAAAAAAGATGGAAAAATGCTTGTTTTTCTTGTTGTTTCGCAAGTTGAATAAATGCTCTTAAATGCTCATAAGAGGCATGAACATTTCCATCAGTGAGGAGTCCAATTATATGGACTTGGCTATTATTTTTTTTGGCATGCTCAAATGCCCCAACTAATGCGGGGTTTTTAAAAAATTCTTTATTTTTTATTGCTAATGATATTCGGGGTAAGTGCTGATAAAGGACTCTTCCTGCTCCTATTGTGAGGTGCCCAACTTCGCTATTCCCTGATTCATTCCATGGCAACCCAATTGATATTCCAGCTGATTGGAGAGCAGTGGCTGGATAATTTTTTTGGAAATAATCTAATGTTGGTGTTTTTGCTTCATATATTGCATTGGAATTATCCCTCCGCCCGATTCCCCATCCATCTAATATTATTAATACAACTCTTTTCATATTTTTCTTTGCCTCGCCGAAGTCCGCTAAAAGCGGACGGAGGCGGGTTTGCCTCGCCGAAGTCCGCTAAAAGCGGACGGAGGCGGGTTTGCCTCGCCGAAGGCGGGGTGTTCGTCTCTATCATTATAAATCAAAAACAACCCCACCTCTTGACAAATATATTTATTTGTGATTAGATGGGGTCGGAAATTAAGGTAGGTTTCCTGATGTGCTAAAAACTACCTAAGATATTAAAATTAGAAAAAAATGGGAGGAAAAATGAGTGTGAGAATTGAATTAGATAGTGAAGTACCGGCAATGCTAACCATTTGCATGGTGTTTAATAAGTTAAGAAATAATTTTCGATATTTATGGATTCCTGAAAACATAGCAGATGAACTTCCGAGATTTATCGATATGTATCGCATGGGCTTAAAAGCCGAAAGAGAAGTGGATTGGGAAATGTGTGGCGCAAACTTGAAAGAGTCCTTATCTGGTGCCTTGGATTTTCTTGAAAGAAAATTTGATGTGCCAATGGACCGAAGAAACGGTATTGATTCCTTTGTTGGGTGAATCAGCAAAAGGGCCCCTCGTGTAAAAAGAGGGGCTCTTTTAATTTTCAGAATAATTTATTATGTGGTATAATGATGAATATGTGGGGAACACCCCGTCTCAGCCACATTGAAATTGCGAAGCAATTTCTTTCGTGGCGAGCCACCCCTCTATTAGAGGGGAATTATAAGACAAGATTAACAATCCCAAAGAAAATCAAAATTTCGAATATCTAGAGAGTAAATAGAAACAAATTAAGGAATGGGGAGCGATGATCTATATATTCAAATGTTTGAGTTTTGCCGACTTTCAAATAGAGGCAAAACGAGTTCTTGAATTAATCATC
>JBFFCO010000072.1:0-4083 GCA_041559835.1 Minisyncoccia bacterium
TCACCGTAATTGGCTGGGTGTATCATATCAGAAATTAAATATTTGTCAATATTGATTATATAATGTGGGGTATAATATTTGTATTGATATCGTGGCTTACGAACGAAATAGAGAAATTTTAGATTTTTTTATTAAGTAAAATATGGAAAATACAAAGAAACAATTTTTAGAAATGACAAATTTCATTATTTTCTAAGAGGCAGAGAAAATATTTATTTTATTAAACTTTCTCAATTAAGATTATTAAGTAGCAAAAGGCTTTTGAAAAAGATAGAAAGGATAAGCATAGAAGATTTTGAAAAGATAAAAGAAAAAATAAAAAAAGTTATTTTTTAAAAAATCCCCCTGTCAAAGACAAAGAGATTCATAGCAGATAATACCACAAGGGTATTACCGGGGCTTCCGATTAGGAAGCATAGTATCTTTAATATATCAGATTAGAAAAAAATGTCAAATTTTATATTGTGGATAAGATTTTAAATTAGCAAAAAAAGAAAATTAGGGTATAATAATAAAATAAGCAAAAATATGTTGGCAACAATTCCTACAAAAGAAAATATAATAAAAATAATGGAGGGGCTATCTCCTGAATTAAGGCAGGCAATATCAAGTCGTGAAACAGCTAAGGATATTGAAAATGCCGTCTTAATGCATAAGATACCCACAGAAAAAATAAAGGGACTAGTATCATCAGTCGGTTATGTTTTGCTCGGATTATATAATCACGAAGAATTTACAAAAGATTTATCTAAAGACTTAGGAATAGATCCACTAATTGCAAGAGATTTAGCAATAGATATTGATAGAAGCATTTTTTTGCCTATTCGTGATGAAATAAAAAAAGCCCATAAGATTTTCAAAGAAGGCGGAATTAAGAAAGTTGAAAAAGTTGAAGAAATAAAAAAGGTGGAAAAAAAGAAAGAAGAAATAATAATTCCACAAGAAAAAAAGTTTGAGAAAAAAGAGGAGAAAAAATTTGAAGAAAAGAAATTTGAGAAAAAAATATTTCCAAAAAGTTTTGCTCCCAAAAAAATTGGCCCAATGGTGGATATAAAGAAGAAGGAAGAAGTCCGAAAAGAATTTAAGCCAATTTCAATTAGAGGAGAAGAAGCAAAAGTAAGGCCAACACTACAAACAAAATCTCCAATTTCAAGTGTATTTGAGCAAGTAGAAAAAAAGAAAGAAGAAATAGTCTCCGAGTTAGAAATTAAAAAAGACAAGCCAACTAAAATAGTTAATTTTACTGCTGATAATTTATCTCCATCTCCGCAAATTGAGAAAAAACTGGAGGCAGTAGAAAAAACGACTATTCCATCGCCAAAAGAAATGGCAGATGAAGGATTGATGATAGATAAAAAACTGGAAATGGCAGGAAAAATAATGGAAAAAAAAGTAGGGGGAATAATAATGGAGAAAAAAGAAAAAGAAGAAAAAGAGAGTAAGACAATAGCAGAAAAAGAAAAAGAAAATATAATAAATCTAAAAAAATTAAAGTTTTAATATGCCAACATTCCAAGTGCCACAATTTATTGATAGAGAGGATAAGATCATTGGACCTTTATCATTGAGACAATTTATAATTTTAGCAATAACTGGTGGCTTGCTGTTTGCTTTATTTAAAATTTTTCAATTTTGGTTGTTCTTTATTATTGGAGGAATAATTGCGGCATTAGGGATGTCATTAGCATTTATAAAGGTAAATGGGCAAAGATTTGATAAGGTTGCATTGAATGCTTTGAGATATTTTATCTCCCCGCGACTCTATGTTTGGAGGAGACCAGAAAAGAGTAAGCAATTATCAGTTGCTCCAAAGATAGAAGTGAAGAAAAAGGTTGAGGAGCAGAAGAGAATGACTCTTGAGCAATTAGAGGAATTTGCTAAAAAATTAGATGAGTAGTTTTTGATGCATGATCATCACCCCCCGCCGTAGGCGGGGGGTGATGCCACTTTCTAAATTTACAAACGAAATAGAAAAATTTTAAATTTTTTTGGGAGAGAACACCCCGTCTCGCCAAGAGGCGAGCCACCCCTCTATTAGAGGGGAATAAGAGATAAAGCAACAAATATGCCAGCAGAAATATCAACAGAACAATTTGTAAGCATAGAAACAATAAAGGATGATACCGTTGTATTAAAGGACGGCTCATTAAGAGCCGTTATAATGGTTTCTGGAATAAACTTTGATTTAAAATCTGAAGACGAGCAAAATTTGATTATTGGCTCGTTTCAAAGTCTTTTGAATAGATTAGATTTTTCAGTTCAATTCATTACTCATTCAAGAAAGCTAAATATTGATAGTTATCTAAGAGATATGGGTAAGAGAAGCGAGAAAGAAGAAAACCCATTATTAAAAAATCAGACAAAAGAATATATAAGTTTCATAAGCTCGCTCGTGAATGTTGCCAATGTTATGTCAAAAAGATTTTATGTCGTTGTTCCCTATAGTGTTTTGGCAGTTGAGGCAGAAGAGACAATTTCAAAACTTATTGGGTTTTTGCCTTTCGGAAAAGGATCTTCTGCCAATAATGAGGCAAATAAGAAAAAGGAAAATTTTGAGTCACAAAAAATTCAGTTAAAGCATAGAGTGGATTCTGTAATGGCTGGACTAAGATCAACCGGAGTGAGGAGTATTAGATTAGAGACAGAGGATTTATTAGAGCTTTATTATAATCTTTATAATCCGGAAAAGAAGGAAAAGAAGATTCCAAAAATATTTGAGGATATGTGATGATACCCTCTGTCACCCCTATATTATTTGTGAATATGATAAGAACGAAGTTTTTTATATTTTATAATTTAAAGTTATATATTTAATTCTATAATTAAGCCATAATTTTTTTGAAATAAAAAAGTCCTAAAAAATAGGACTTTTCGCTAAAATTATTACATCATAGACTCTCTTTTATATTCGCAATATCTTTTGATTCCCCTAAAATTCTGATTGTCACAAATCATTTCTATAATTTTTTCATCCACGGGGATTATTGCAATTTACATAAAATATAAGACACCCATCTAAAATAATTTTAGCTAATTTTCTTCGATTGTGTCTAATAATTATTTAAACCCGGAATTTTTTAAGAACCAAGTATAACCTTTGGCTATTAATTAGCCTCAACACTTAAATCAAGGAAACATAATTTTATGCTATATATTTTTTATTTCTCGTCAAGATTTAAACTGGGGATAAGTTTATATACCTTAAATTGCGAAATACTTCTCTAGTGACAAAGGAGAAGCGGATAAAACAAGAATGAGATAATTTATTTTTTAATTCAAAGCAAATAACCAAAAATTAATAAAAAATTAAGAGGGCATCCGCTTTTTAGCAGATGCCCCCTTTTTTAATATGTAATCTCGTAAATAGAACATTCCCCGTAATTATAAAGGAATTCTATTTCTTCAGGGGTTTTTCCCCCGCTATCTTGAAGAGAGGATAAAATTTCTTCAAGGTCGTCTTCGCTTATAAATGAGATTAACAAATCTTTATTGTCCCTACCACCTGAACTTAACACGATGAACCCGAGGTTAGTTTCATGTGACGGGCTATTTAGTGAAGCATTCCCATTACCATCAATCGAACACATTTGTTTAATATTCATAATATCACCTCCTTTTAAATTCTGCCTCTATTATATCACATATAAATCTATTTGTCAATAGGTGGGGTTGGGTTTGATTTATAATAGTAGTAATGAACACCCCGTCTCGGCCACGTTGAAATTGCGAAGCAATTTCTTTCGTGGCGAGCCACCCCTCTATAAGAGGGGAATAAGAAATAAGATAAAAAAATATGGCGATAGCAGATTTCTTACCATTTTCAAAAAAAGGAGAAGACCAGCCGGTGGCTATTCCCGAAGTATATAAATTTGGACCGCAAACAGCGAGGGATCTTTTGATTCCCCCAGCATTAGAAGTAGAATCAAATTTCCTAAAAATTGGAAATCTTTTTGTGAAAACATTGTTCATTATCGCTTATCCAAGATATCTTTCTACAGGATGGTTTTCGCCGGTTATAAACATAGACCAAACCGTTGATGTATCAATATTTGTCCATCCAGTTGATACCGGCTCTGCATTGAA
>JBFFCO010000073.1:0-4041 GCA_041559835.1 Minisyncoccia bacterium
AGGAATGGGGAGCGATGATCTATATATTCAAATGTTTGAGTTTTGCCGACTTTCAAATAGAGGCAAAACGAGTTCTTGAATTAATCATCGCGGAGACAAGAAATAAATTGCAAAGCAATTTCTTTCTTGGCGGGAATGGACATAATTTGTCTATTTGCGAACGAAATAGAGAAATTTTAGATTTTTTTGGGAGAGAACACCCCGTCTCGCCAAGAGGCGAGCCACCCCTCTATAAGAGGGGAATAGATTCCCGCCTTCACGGGAATGACAAGAATAAGATTGATATTCCTCTATAAAGGGAAATAATAAATCAATTAGTATGGAGAAAAAGGCTACTGATGAGCGGGAAGATCGCTTAGTAAAATTAAAAAGAATGAGAGAGGCGGGAATTAATCCCTATCCCGCAAAAACAAATCGCAATATTATTATTGGCGATATTTTAAGTGATTTTGAAAAATTAGAAAAAGAAGAGAAAAGATTTATTTTGGCAGGTAGAATAAGAAGTCGGAGAGAACATGGTGGTCTAACCTTTGCCCAAATAGAAGATGAGAGTGGTAGAATTCAAATAGCATTTTTCAAGGATGAATTAGAGAATGGCGATTATAATCTCCTCGGAGATTTTGTTGATGTCGGGGACTTTTTAGAAGTAGAAGGAGTTTGCTTCAAAACAAAAAAAGGCGAGCCAACAATTCGCATAAGAAAGTGGAAGATATTATCAAAGGCAATCAGACCCCTCCCTGATAAGTGGTGCGGTCTTATTGACCTAGAGGAACGGCTTAGAAAAAGATATTTAGATATTTTGTGCAACCCAGATGTTAAAGATATGATTTATAAGAAGGCAAAATTCTGGGATTCTGTGAGAAATTTTTTAAAAGAAAAAGGATTTTTGGAAGTAGAGACACCGGTTTTAGAATTAAATACAGGTGGAGCTGATGCTAGACCATTCATCACCCATCACAATGCCTTGGATATGAACTTATATTTAAGAATCTCAATGGGTGAACTTTGGCAAAAAAGATTAATGGTTGCTGGTTTTGAAAAAATATTTGAATTAGGGAGGCAGTTTAGAAATGAGGGAATGGATGCAGAGCATCTTCAAGATTATACCCAAATGGAATTTTATTGGGCTTATTCTGATGACGAGAAAGGAATGGAGTTAGTGGAAGAAATGTATAAATATGTTGCAATGGAAACATTTGGAAAATTAAAATTCAAAATAAAAGAATTTGATATTGATTTAGGAAAAAAGTGGGAAAGATATGATTTTGCCGAAACAATAATGGAAAAAACTGGAATAGATGTTTTAAATACAAATGAGAAAGAGGTTGAAAAAAAGTTAGTAGAGTTGGGCATAAAGTATGATAAAAAAGGATTTAATTTAAATAGAGCAATTGATAATCTTTGGAAATATTGTCGCCGACAAATTGCTGGTCCTGGATTTTTAATAAATACACCTATTATTATTTCCCCCCTAGCAAAAAGGAATGAGGATAATCCAAAAATTTCGCGAAAATTCCAACCAATTATCGCGGGTAGTGAATTGGGAAATGGTTATAGTGAGTTGAACGACCCCGTTGATCAAAGAGAGAGATTTGAGGAGCAACAGAAAATGAGAGATGCTGGCGATGAGGAGGCACAAATGTTTGATGAGGATTTTATTGAGGCAATAGAGTATGGTATGCCACCAACTTGCGGATTTGGAATGCCTGAGAGATTTTTCAGCTTCTTAATGGATAAGCCGATGAGAGAAACACAAATCTTCCCTTTAATGAAGCCAAAGAAATAATAATTTAAAATATGAAATTAGACAAGTGGGTTGTTGATATTGAAACAAAAAATATATTTTCTGATGTTGGTGGAGTAAAAAATATCCACCTATTAAAAATATCCGTTATTGGAGTATATTCTTATCTCAAAGATGAATATTTTGCTTATGAAGAAAAAGACTTCCCTATTTTTGAAAAGGAGGTTCAAAATGTTGGGGCATTTATTGGATTTGCATTGGATAGATTTGATATTCCAGTATTAAAAAGCCAATTTCCTGAAATGCCAGAAATATTATCTTATGATATTTTGGAGGAATTAGAAAAACAAAGAGGGCATAGAATTAAACTTGATAATTTAGCAATGGAAAACTTAAGTGTTGGAAAATCAGGCACAGGATTAGAAGCAGTAGAACTATACAAAGAAGGAAAAATTGAGGAATTAAAAAAATATTGTCTAAACGATGTAAAAATAACAAGGGAACTTTACGATTTGTCAGTTAAAGATGGATACTTAACAATCCCATCAAGTTATTTAGAGCCAGCTAAATTAGATTTATCACATTGGAATGATATTGATGAGAAAATAGAGGCAATAGCCCAAAAAAGGGCGAATACTCTAACACAGGGTGGCTTGTTTTAATGGCAATTATGGCGGATAAGTCAGATAAATATAAAATATTATTTTGCTTATTGATATTGGCAATAGCCAATATATTTATTTGGAAAAATATAATATTCTCAGAGACAAAATCTTATTTGAATTTTTTAGATGTTGGGCAGGGAGATGCCTCTTTTATAAATTTCAAAAATTCAGGCAATATTTTAATTGATTCAGGAATAGATACAAAAATATTAGAGGCAATAGGAGAATTTCAAGGTTTTTTTGATAAAAATATAGATATTTTAATTATTAGCCACCAAGATTTAGATCATTTTGGTGGCTTTTTGGAAATAATAAAAAAATATAATGTTCAAGTTTTGGCATATAATGGAGAAAAAATATCTAATAATAATTTTATAAAATTATTAGATGAGGCAAAAAAGAGGGGAGTAAAAATAGTAAGTATTTCTGCTGGCGATAGGATAATCTCAGGTGAGAATGTTTTAGAAGTGTTATCGCCAATAGGAGAAAAAAATTTTTCTAATTTAAGTGATAATAATAGTTCAATTGTTTTGTTGGGAAAAATAGAAAATAAAAAGGTGTTATTCACTGGCGATGCTAGTTCAAACATTTTGAGTGGAATAGATAATTTGGGAAAAATTGATATTTTGAAGGTGAGTCATCACGGGGCAAATAATGGAACTAGCCAAAATTTTTTAGAAAAAATATTGCCTCAAATGGCATTGATTGGGGTTGGGGAAAATAATTATGGGCATCCTGCTCCGCAGACAATAAATCTTTTAAAATATATCGGAGCAGACATTTTAAGAACTGATTTATTAGGCAATATTAAAATTATCTTTTAATTCATAAACCTTAATAAGTGTGGGGGATTTTAATCCCAAAAGAATGTTTGGCATAAAGTGGTTTGATCTTGCTTTTAATTAGCTTATAAATTAAAATATAATTGTCGTAAATAAATAATAACCCGCCTTCGCCAAGGCTTCGGCAGGGCAATGCCCGCCTTCGCCAAGGCTTCGGCAGGGCAATGCCCGCCTTCGCCAAGGCTTCGGCGAGGCGAAGAAAAATATGGAAAATGAAAATCAATCATTAGAGAATGAGGCAAATGAAAAGAAATCAAAAAAAGATTATTTCTTGCCCGTCTCAATAGTATTAGCGGCTGTGATAATCGCATTCGCGGTTCTCTATACAAGCGGAAAGCCCGCTGATGATAATAGCACCGGCATTTCAGAAGATGAAAAATCAATTTCTATCGCTGAAGGCGATTACATCTTGGGAAATGAGAGTGCAGAAATAACAATGTTTGAGTTTAGCGATTATGAATGCCCAGCATGTGCTGCATTTCATAGCCAAATAAGACCGCTTATTTTAAGTTCTTTTGTTGAAGAGGGAAAAGTAAAATCAATTTTTCGAGATTTAGCATATCATGAAGATAGTTTATTCTTATCAAATGCCACTTGGTGTGCCGGAGAACAAGATAGTTTTTGGGAAATGCATGATTTTATATTTGACAAAGAATCAGCCAATGGAGAAGCACCAACAAAAGAAATTTTAGTGGAAGAAATTAATGTGCTCGGCTTGAATGAGCAAGAATTTTCAAAATGTTTAGATGAGGGGAAATATAATCAAGTTGTTATAGATAAGACAAAAGAA
>JBFFCO010000074.1:0-4030 GCA_041559835.1 Minisyncoccia bacterium
GGAGGGGTAGTTATCCACGGGTGATTATATATTTTATATGAGATAGACATCCCACCTTTTTATTTTAAAAAATCATATATTAATTTTTTTGTTGTGGCTGAAATAATTCTCACCTTATTATTTTAAGAATATTGACTTTTGGGTTATCTTAAGATAAACTTGTGATATATTAATAATAACAAGAAGAATCCCCCTCTCCGCCTACGGCGGAGAGGGGGATAGAGAAGTAATCCATTTATAAAAATATATTAAATTAATAAATAAACATGAATACAAAAATTTCAAATAAAATAATCGGGGTTAAGGAATTGAGAAATAATCTTGAGGAATATATAAATAAGATTAGCAAGGGGCAATCCTTCACCGTCGTCAAAAGATCAAAGCCAGTATTTCAAATAAGACCTATTGATGAAGATGATGGACAATGGGAGGAAGTAGTTGATTTTACCAAAATCAAGAAAGGAGGAATAGAAATATCTGATTTACTTTCAAGAATTTAGATTATGGATAAGATTAGCAAATCCCTTAAGAAATTAAATAAAAAAGAATTGATACAAATTAAATCAGTTCTTAATCTTTTATTTTCAAATAAATTAGATGGGTTAGATATAAAAAAGATAAAGGGCAGAAAGGATATTTTTAGAGTGAGAAGAAGAGATTTTAGGATAATTTATAGGTTTGATAATGGAAAGACTTATATATTGGCAATAGAGAGGAGAAACGAGGGGACATATAAGTGAGGGAGCATCGCCTATATATTAATTATTTTCTTAAAAAATCATCTATTATTTTTTTTGCTTCGGGATAATCGCTTATCCAAATTATATTTTGATCTCTCTTCCACCAAGTCATTTGTCTTTTCACGAATTTCCAACTTTCAGATAATATTTTTTCAATCATTTCTTTTTTTGTGATAATTCCTCTTAAATATCTTGAAACAAAACGGTATTCCAATCCAAAATTATCAATTCTTTGCCAACTTAACCCAATTTTTTTTAAATTTTTTACCTCATTAATCATCCCTTTTTTTAGCCGAGAATTGAGACGATGTTTAATTCTTTTTTTTAATTCCTCATGCGATTTTTTTATCCCTATTTTTAAATAATTATTTTTTGAAATAAATTTTTTTTCTATTTTTTTTGTGTCAATATTACTCATCGCTATTTCAATAGCCCGAATTAATCTTCTTTTATTTTTTCTATCAATATTTTTTGCTCTTTTAGAGTCCATCTTTTTTAATTTATTGAATAGTTTTTCTGCTGATAATTTTTCCAATCTCTTTCTTAATTCAAGATTTGGCTTCACCGGTGATATTTGGATGTCGCCAAGAAGTGAGTCTATATAAAAAGCGGTGCCGCCGCAAATAATTGGCAGTTTATTTTTTCTCCAAATTTTTATTATTTCTTTTTGGGCTAACTTTTGAAATCTGTTGGCTGAGAAATTTCTTTTTGGAGAGGCGATGCTTAATAGGTGATGGGGGATACCCCTCATTTCTTTTTTAGTGATTTTTCCACTGCCAATATCCATCTGTTTATATACTTGTCTTGAGTCGGCGGAAATAATCTCGCCATTGAATTTTTTTGCTATTTGGACTGCTAAATCCGATTTTCCACAAGAAGTCGGTCCCAATATAATTATCATTTTTTTATCGTCTTTGTCTTTTAGATGATTCATATTTGATATTATAGCCAATGTATTCCTTGTTTCAATGTTTTTTCTGTCTTATCTCTTCGTTTATAGACCGACACCCCCCTTCTCATTATTCTTTTTTCTTCTCATCATTTTTCTATTGTCATTTCTGCCCTCCCTCTCTTGTCATGCCTGCGAAGGCGGGAATCTCATGTTTTCTCATTTTTTAGATTCCCCGCCAGAGGGCGGGCAAGCTGCCGGAGTATTATCCGCCTCAGGCGGACAGGAATGACAAAAAATGTGAAAAACATGCTTAACTTTATTTTAGACCCCCCCCGCCCCGAAGGGGCGGGGGGCACATTCGAAATTTAGAACTTATCATCGCGAGAAGTGAGGCAACAATACTTTTCCACAAGAAAAATATTGATTATATTTTTAAATATGTAAAATGATTATCAGATGAATTTTCAAAAATATTATTTTGAATAAAATATAAATTTAAAAAAATAAAAAAACGAAAAAGGAGAAAAAACCATGAAAACAAAAAAAACAAACAAAAGATTGAAATTAAACAAAACAACCTTGGCAAACTTGGATGATTTTAGTTTATCAAAGGCAAGGGGTGGAGATACCCAGCCATCGGTTGGAGCAACATATTGCTCGACCGAAAGAGATGTAAACACAAACCCATTATGTCCATGCGACAGCGATCCTCCGCCTGTTCCGTAATTTTTTTAAACCATATTTTTATCACCCTCGCCCCGGAGTTTGGGGCATTTTTTATTTCGATTATTTTTTATTTTTTCTATATAAAAAATGGGGTATAATATATTGAATGATGGGATCTCCCTCCGCCCCCGCCAGAGGCGGATGTTCCACCTTCGGGGCGGAGAGATATGAGTGTCTAATAAAAAAGAGGCAAACATGTTTTTCACATTTTTTGTCATTCCTGCGAAGGCAGGGGTCTAAAGAGATGGCAAGTGGGTGGTGATAGATAGGTAGAGATGCCTGTCTTCGCAGGCATGACAAGGAGTGGGCAGGCATGACAAGAGAGAAGTGGCGACAACAAAAATAAAATACTATGAGGAGGGATGAGATAAAATCAATAAAAAAATATTTTAGATTGGCGAATTATATTACTGTCGCCCAAATTTACTTACAAAACAATTTCTTATTAGAAAAACCACTCTCATCCGACGACATAAAACCACGATTATTAGGACATTGGGGGACATGTCCGGGCATAAACTTTACTTATGCTCATCTAAATTTCTTAATAAAAAAAACAGGAGCAAACATATTATTTATATTAGGACCTGGTCATGGATTTCCCGCCCTTCAAGCAAACCTTTACTTAGAAGGAACATTAAGAAAATTTTATTCATCAGCAAAATTTGATGAGAGCGGACTTTCATATATATCAAAAAACTTCAGTTGGCCTTATGGATTCCCAAGCCATACAAATCCAGGAACACCCGGCTCAATACTTGAAGGAGGAGAATTAGGGTATTCATTATCAACTGCATTCGGAGCAGTATTAGACAATCCAAATTTAATAGCCGCTTGTTTAATTGGAGATGGAGAAGCCGAAACAGGGCCCTTGGCGGCAAGCTGGCATTTAAATAAATTCTTAAGCCCATCTACTGATGGGGCAGTTTTGCCAATCCTTCACTTGAATGAATATAAAATATCAGGACCAACAATATATGGAAGAATGAGCAGAGGGGAATTAAAAAATTATTTTTGTGGATGCGGATGGCAACCAATATTTGTGAAGGGAAATTCATTGTTTGGAGATATAAAAATGAATATTGCCCTACAAAAATGTTATTCAATAATAAGAGATATTCAGAGTGGGGCAAATAAAAAATGGCCGATGATTATTTTGGAAACACCAAAGGGATGGACGGGGATAAAGGAATTTGATGGCAAAAAAATTGAAGGAAATTATTTGTCTCATCAAGTGCCATTAAAAAATGTTAAAGATGATAAAGAAGAAAGAAGGGCATTGGAGGATTGGCTTCTTTCTTATGGGGCAAAATCTCTTTTCTCAAATGACAAGGGTCCAATCAGAGATGTTTTGTCTATTTTGCCAGAAGAAAATAAAAGAATGGGTAGAAATATCCACACAATGGCTGAAAAAGTTTCAAAAAATTTGGAATTGCCTGATTGGACTAAGTTCGCAGAGCCACCAAAGAATATGGGAGAAATTGGCTCAAGTAATATGAGGAGAATTGGAGATTATTTAGCAGAGGTTTTCTCATTAAATAAGGGGGAAGCAAATTTTCGGCTATTTTCACCAGATGAAACATATTCTAATAAATTAGATGCAGTTTTCAAAAAGACAAAAAGAATATTTTTATGGCCATTAAAAAAAACAGATGAAGATTTTTCTTCAAGA
>JBFFCO010000075.1:0-3881 GCA_041559835.1 Minisyncoccia bacterium
ATATTTATTTATATCAAAGAAAAAATCTCCTGATTTTTCAATCAATTCTTTTTTTCTTTCAATTATTTCTGGGTTATTTTTGAAAGCATCATTATCAATCTCCTCTGTTATCCCTATAATATCCCATAATCTCATCTCTGAAGGAACTTTTAAGCACCCCCTTCTCTGACCATCAACATCCTTCTCCCAATTTAGTAAAAAACTTTCCCCTTCGGGGATCTCTTCATCAGGAACTCTCTCTAATGTTATATGATCATTCACCCCCATCCAATTCTCAATAAGTTCATTTCCTAAAATATTCTGATTTAGAACATCGTCAATGCCTAATTCTTCAATATAATATCCACTCTCCATCTTCTTTTTTTCCATCGATTCTAAATTATTTTTTTTCATAATTTATAATACATTAATTTATTAGAAACGACTTATTAATTAAACATCCAATTTTTCTTTAAAAAATTGGGAAAATTCTTTCTTATAATATTCGGCATCCCTCTCTTTGTTCTCCTCCAATTTACCTAATTCAAAAGACTTATTTAATGTCTCTTCAAATATTTTAATTAATTTCGCATTCAATCCATTAATACTGCCCCCCGCTTCATTTTTAGAAAATTTATCAAAAGCCAAATCACAAAACAATTTAAAATGCTCAACCGCCTCAAGACTTTTTGAGACTATATCTTCTTCAGCCAATTTGTTAATCATTCTCTCAGCCTCCATATAATTTTTATCCCCAGCATCTCCGTAAGGTGCAAGCATATTTTCTTTTATCTTTCTGTGAGCGGTAAAGAATAGACTTTCCCCCAAATTTTTGGCATCCATATTATTAATTCCATATTTAGAAAAATCAAAATTTATATCAAGCATTTCTTTTTTTGATTGATTTTCTCTCTCTAATTCCTTTTTATATTTTTTATCTTTAAAATAATCTATGGTCTTTGAGAAAATATTTCTTTTCTTCTTTTTTTCTACATATTTTTCAAGATTATTAACTTCTTTGCCTAATGTTTTAAATTGAATTGGGGCGAGGCGGTCAATTCCCCAATCATCTAATAGATTTTCCAAGACCTCATCTTTGTATTCCCCACCCTCTTTTTGTTTTTCCGTGCTTGAAGCATCAAAACTCCTTCTTTTTATCTCTTCTTCCCTTCTTTCAATTTCTCTTTCTCTCTCGTCAAGATTACCCTCTCTTTCAACCAACTGTTTATTTTTTTTCTCTAATCCCTCTAATGCTTTTTCCTCCCTTCTTTTTAACTCTTCTTTTATTCCCTCAATAAATTTAAGGAGTTCATTTTTTATTTCAAAAATTCTCTGCTCTTGTGTCTTTTCATTTTCTGCTTCTTTTTTATTTAACGAATCCCCCCTATCTCCCTTAAACCCTTCAGCATTTTTCTGTGTTTTCTCCTCGCTCTCCCTATTATCGACTTTTTCATAATTATTAATCGGGCTTAACCCTTCCTCTATTTGCCTTTCTATTCTTTCTAATTCGTCAAAGTTTATTTTTTTCGGTTCTTTTTCCGGTTCTTGTTGTTGGGTTTGCTCTTGTTGGTGTTTTTCTTCTTTAACTCCGGCTGACTCCTCAATGTTATTTTTGCTATCTCTTTTTTCTTTTACATCATCTTCTATTTCTTCTTTTGGCTCAATCAAATCATTTCCTACTACCTCAACATCCTTTCCTATCCCCTCATCTCCATCAAAAGCATTTGGAACTTCTTTTTCTTTTTCCGTCAAATTACCACCATCCTCAACTAAATCATCCTCAACAACCATCTTATTATTTATTTGGATATTCCCATCCCCCATTTGAAAAATTTCAGACCTTATTTTTTTACCCCTTATTATATTATTGTTGCCGGTATCATCATTGTCGCCCTCGCCCTCTTTATCATTATCATTTTCAATATCATCCCCCTTCTCTTCTTCAAATTCTTCATCAAATTTCCTGTCAAATTTTTCATCCCACTTGTCCTCTCCTTTGCCTTCATTTTCATTTTTTTCTTTTTCTTTATTATTACCGCCCACCACAACTTCTTTTGTTTCAAACTTACCACCATCTCCGACAAAAATTTTACCACTAATTTCACTATCCTTAATGACATTTTTTTGAGGATTATCTTTTTTGCCATTGCCCTTATCCCTTTCACCTTCTTTATCCTTGACTCTCTCAACTCTGTATTTGCTATAATCTCTTTCTTTCTCAAATTCAACTTTACCATTTATAATACTAAAATTGCCAGGATCCTCTCCTGGTTTAAAATGATACTCTTCTTTACTTGTTTTAATTATTGTTCTCTCCCCATCGTTTATAACTTCATTGCTATTTCCGATGATAACACTTCCGCCACCGCCTTCATTGATTTCGCTATTTTGAATAACATTATCTCCCTGGGATATTTGAACACCTTCCCCAATTTTGCTATCTTGAAATTTCATTATTTTTTCTTCTCTCTCGACCTCTTTTTCACTACTTTCAATAGTTATCGTCCCTCCTCCCAATTCAACTCTTGCCCCTCCTTCTTTATCTATTTCAATTTCCCTTTTTTCGCCTGAATTTCCCTCAATAAAAAGACCATCATCTTTCATGGCGATTTTAGTTCCATCTATATTCGCTCCATCTATCTCAAATTTTTCATAACTCATATTCTTGATATTGTTTAATTATTTTATTCTGCTTAAAAAATGAAAAAAGTCAAATTTTATTATCAAGATTTTATAAATAAAATACTCTACTCATGGGAATGGACTTCTCGGACGGCTTTTCTGTAGGCACAAAAATCGCAATTTGGATTGGCGGATGGAATTGAATTACCATCCAAACATTTTTTGGCATTCATAAGAACCTGCTCCACCCACGAATCATCTCCATCATAAGGAATTAATTTCACAACAAACTCTAATTTGCCATCAAATGCCTCCTTATCTAATTTTCCATTGCAATAAACAAAATATCCTGTTTTTGAAACAGGGAATCCGTTTTTTCTAAAAAGCCATTGATAAATTTCCATCTGCCTCTTATATGCTATCTGCCATTCAGCATCAATTCCAACATCACCATCTTTGGCAGTCGCCTTATAATCAACGATTATCAATTCCCCGTCCTTATTTTTCCAAATATCATCAATTCCGCCTGTGATGAAAAAATTGGTTGGCTTGTGTAAATGAGTAATACCTCCTCGCAAGGCATCTCTCCACTCATCCATCTTCTCATGCTCGAATGGAACTGCCTCAATGCCATAATTTTCCATCAAGGGATGGGCATCTCCTTTTGCCCTATGAATATCAAATTCTTTTTTTAATAATAAATCTACTGCTGAATTTAAGGCAAATGGAAATCCGGGCGGTTGAGATATTCCCAATCGCCTATCTAAATAGAAACATCTTGGGCAATTCAAAAATTGATCAATTTTTGACCTACTTAATCTAAATGGTTCTTTTGATGAGGGATTATATATATTCCTCATTCTTCTTGGATTATAATATTGAGACATATTTTTGCTTCGCCTCGCCGAAGCCTTGGCGAAGGTGAGTTTATTATATCACAACTTTAATTATTGCCTATGGCAAAGAATCTAAAATCATGAATCAATTCAAATTATGTGGATAACTTTATGTGGATAACTTTATTCACTTTTAAAAATATTTTTATATAATATAGTTGGATCAAAAATTTAAAAGGAGGATAAAATGAATCCAAGAAAAAAGAAAAAGAAAATGGTCTTAAATAAAGAGACCATTGCTACTCTTGATGGGTTATTAGGAGATGTCCTTGGTGGAGTAGTTAGCGGCGTTCTGACATACACACTGGGAGTCTCAACCGGTGCAGGAAATAATGACCCCTGTACTGGAGGTGGAACTGGGTGTGAGCCATCTTGTGATGGGAC
>JBFFCO010000076.1:0-3858 GCA_041559835.1 Minisyncoccia bacterium
AAAAAATATTTCAAATGAAGAAGTGATATCAATTGAAATCTATTTCTCAAAAGACCCAGCCGTTTCAGTTGCGAAAGAAAACAATAGAAAATATTTTAGCCCCCTTCCATTTAGCCATATATTAGGATATTTGGGCGAGCCAACAGAAGAAAATTTAAAAAATAATGAATCTTTGTGGAATTTTTCCAAGATAGGGCAATTCGGAATAGAGGCAAAATATGATGAGTATTTAAGAGGAGTGCCGGGCGAAACCTCAATATTGAGAAATGCGAGAATGGAAATATTAGGACAAGATAAATCAAGAGACCCACAGAATGGATATGATTTAAAAATAAGTATAGACAAAGAATTTCAAGAATATCTTTATAATCGATTGGAATACCAAACAGGACAATTACAAAAAAGAATGGGGGCAGTAGCCATTGCAATGGATAGCAATAGTGGGGAAATTCTTTCATTAGTGAGTTATCCCGGATTTGATATTAATAAATTTAGTCGCGGGCTGAGTCAAGAAGAAATGGATGGCATTATTAATTCTCGCCTCCAGCCATTATTCAATAGGGCAATTTCTGGAAAATATAATCCCGGCTCTACAATAAAACCAATAATGGCCTCCATTGCTCTTAATGAAGAAGTAATTTCTCCGAATAAAAAAATAATCACAAATGGGTTTATATCAATACCAAATCCATATAATCCTGATAATCCCAGCATCTTTGTTGATTGGAAAAATCATGGAGTAGTAGATATGTATTCGGCCATTGCGAAATCAAGTAATGTCTATTTTTATATTCTCGGAGGAGGATTTGAAGGGTTCAAGGGATTAGGGATAGATAAGATAGGCGATTATTTAGGGAGAATTGGTTTTGAAAAAGAAACTAATATTGATTTAATTGGAGAAAAAAATGGATTTATTCCGGGAATTGATAAAACAGATGGGATTTGGAGATTGGGCGATACATACAATGTTAGTATTGGACAAGGAAATTTATTAGTCACCCCGATAAGATTATTATCATCATTAAACTCATTAGTAAATGGGGGAAAAATATTGAAGCCAAGAATTGGATTAGAAATTTTTGATTCTGATAAAAATATTATTTGGAAAAGTGAAAAGATAATTGAAGAAGAAAATATATTCAATAATAATGATTTAATTGAAGTAAAAAAGGCGATGATTGATACGGTAAGAAAATATTATGGCACGGGAAATATATTATCAGAACTTCCATTTTCATCTGGTGGAAAAAGTGGTACTGCTCAAACGGCATCAAAAAAACAGCTCAATGCTCTGTTTTTCGCTTTTGCTCCAGCAGATAATCCAAAAATATCTATTTTAATTTTAGTTGAGAACGCCCAAGATGGTTCATTAAATGCCACTCCTGTGGTAAAAGATGCTTTATATTGGTGGTGGAAAAATAGAGGTTTTGATAATTAATTTTTTAATTTATATTTTTGGAAATAATAGAAAATAATGCTGGAAATAAAATAAGAGCATGACTTTTGCCACGCTCCCAATTTTCTCGCTTTTTACGAGTCAGGTTGGATGAAATCAACCAACCGCTGCTACTTTCTTTACCCTGTCCTGTTGTCGCATATCTTTCTCTTTTTTCCACCAATATAGAAAGCATAAAGTCCAGGTTGACAAAATAATAGCACAGAGAACCACTCTATTGGGAAATATATTCATCTTTTCGAATAGAAATCCCACCGCCAATAAACACACACTGATACCCGATCCCAAAAGAATCGCCATACCTAAACCTTGAAATAATTCCTTCAAAGCACCTAAAATGTCTTTCATGGTAACATAATTTTTCTTAATCATTTAACTTCCTCCTGTTTTTTTTAGTTTTAAATTTGATTTATTCGGAAAAAATGAAACAACCATAATTTTCCTGACCCCATTATAGCATAAATAAAATAATTTGTCAATAGACAAAAAGTTATTTATTTATGCAAGATTAAAGAAAACACCCCGTCCCGCCAAAGGCGGGCCACCCCTCTATTAGAGGGGAATGAATACTCGCCTATGCACGAAAAATGAAAAAGAAGTAAAAATAACTTCTCTGTATCATAATCCTAGACTTAAGAATTTATTAGATGATCATCGGGCGATATATCAACAGCAGTTTCTAATAAAATACCGCACTCCATCCCCTTCTCTGCCTCAGCAATATCTTTCTTATGACATTGCAAGCCCATAATTCTTCCTCTCCCAATTTCTTTTTCTTCTCTTTGAATTATTACCAACCCCTTTTTTATTTTTCCTTCTTCTACTACTCCACCAATTAATTGCTTTTTCCCTTGCTTGCTAAATGTTTTTAAAACCCTCAATTCGGCCTTAATCATCTCCTCTTCTTTTTGAGAAATTATTTCTAATTTTTCTTTCAAAAATTTTTCTAAATCGTAGATAATATCAAAGATATGAATATGAATATTCTTTTCTTGAATTTGAGGATTCAAACTTTTCGGAATATTTATTTTAAATCCAAAAATCCATGCCGGAGAATCTTTTGCCATTTGAATATCAGAATTTGAAATATCCCCAATAGAAGAATTTATTATTCTTAATGACACCCGCTCTAATTTCAATTTCTTTATTATGTTCTCTATTGCTTCTAATGAGCCGGAAACATCGGCTTTAATTATCAAATTTATTATTTTTCCGTCCTTATCTAAATCAAGCATATCACTTGATATATCTTTTTTATCAGCCAATTCTTTTTTTAATAATTCCCTATCTATTTTTTCACCGGCTAAAAATAATTCTCCCACTTGAGGCATTTTTTTAAATCCCCCAACTGAAACAGGGGAGGAAAATGTTGCTTCTTTTATTTTTTCGCCCTTAAAATTTTCTAAAATTTTTAATTTTCCCTCAGCAGTGCTTGTGAGAATATTATCGCCAATTTTCAATACCCCTTCTTTTATGATGATTGTGGCTATTGGACCACGATTTTTATCCATTTTTGACTCAATCACTATTCCTTTTGTTTCAAGAGAGGGGTTACTTTTTAACTCCTCTAAATCCGCTACTAATAATATCATTTCTAAAAGATGCTGAATATTTGTGTTTTCTTTTGCTGATATTTCCACAACTGGTATTTTTCCTCCCCAATCTTCCAAAAAAATATTATTCTCGGCTAATTGAGTTCTCACTTGATTAGGATTTGCTTCTGGCTTATCTATTTTATTTATTGCTACTATATATGGAATCTTTGCATCCTCAATGCTTTTTATTGCCTCTATTGTTTGAGGTTTTACTCCATCATCAGCGGCTACTACTAAAACGGCAATATCTGCCACCTGAGCACCTCTTTCTCTGATTTTAGAAAATGCCTCATGCCCGGGAGTATCTAAGAATGTTATTTTTCTTCCTCTATATTCATCACTCTCTGAATCCATAATTATTTCATAAGCACCAATATGCTGGGTTATACCCCCAGATTCTCCCTCAACAACATTGCTCTTTCTTATTGCATCAAGCAATTTTGTTTTTCCGTGGTCAATATGTCCCATTACCGCTACAATCGGAGGACGAACTATTAAGTTTTCTTTATTTTCTATTTTTTCCATAATTCTATAATTTCTATAATTCATCGCCAAGAATTGAATATTAACACACAATCAAAACCCAAGCAAGAAAATCTTTTGACTTCTGCTCAATAAAAAACTCTATAAGACCATAATTAAAAATTATAATCTTATAGAGTTTCCCTCTACTCTAATCAAGTTATCTTGTTCAAGTAATTATAATGCTATATATTGGTGGCGGATATTTTTGAATCACTATCAGCCATCGCCAACCCAATTTTCCTTTTTCCATAATCAATCCCCAATAATTTCATATTAATATTT
>JBFFCO010000077.1:0-3810 GCA_041559835.1 Minisyncoccia bacterium
ATTTTTGATACTCAAAGTTAATTAATATTAACAACTCTGCTTTCGAGACGAATTTCTAATTCTAAAATTATATATTTCACAAATATATTATATCAAATATAAAAAAAATGTCTATTTTAAAAAATATGACACTGAATTTATAGTACCCTCCGCCCCTTCGGATAATAATGCCAGTTATTTATATTTCAAAAAAATAAATATGATATATAATCAAAATATGGATATATCAAAGAAATACAACTTCAAAGAGAGCGAGGAGAAGTGGAGGAAATATTGGGAAGATGAAAAAATTTTTGCTTTTGAGGAAAATTCTGAAAAGCAAATTTTTTCTGTTGATACTCCCCCACCTTATGCATCAGCTGACCACCTCCACCACGGACATATAATGTCCTATGCCCAAGCCGAATTTATTGTGAGGTATAAAAGAATGAGGGGCTTTAATGTTTTCTACCCAATGGGATTTGATGATAATGGTCTGCCCACTGAAAGATTTGTTGAAAAAAAATATAATATCGATAAATCAAAAATAAGCAAAAAGGAATTTATTGAACTTTGCCTAAAAGAAACAGAAATAAGTTCTCAAACATACAAAAAACTTTGGTCTAGTTTAGGGGTGTCAGTGGATTGGAGCAGAACATATAGCACTATCTCGCCACTCGCAACAAAAGTTTCCCAAGGATCACTTATAGATTTATATAAAAAAAAGGCATTATATCAAAAAGAAGCCCCTGTTCTCTGGTGCCCCTCTTGCCAAACTGCCCTTGCTCAGGCCGACTTAGAAGACAAAGAAGAAGAATCAAAAATTAATTATATAAATTTTAAAGGCGAAGATGGCTCAAACTTAACTATTGCAACCACAAGACCCGAATTATTGCCGGCTTGTGTCGCCTTATATATCAATCCCACTGACAAGAGATATAAAAATTTGATTGGCAAAATGGCAAAAGTTCCATTATTTGATTATTCTGTTCCAATTAAATCAAGCGAAAAAGTAGATGTTAATTTTGGCACAGGAATTATGATGGTTTGCACCTGGGGAGATAAAGAAGATTTAGAAAAATGGCAATTAGATAATTTAGATACAAGACCACTTATTTTAGAAAATGGAAAATTAGGAGAATTGGCTGGAAAATATCAAGGATTAGATTTAAGAGATGCAAGAGAAAAGATAATTGATGATTTAAAAAAAGATGGCTTTCTTGGAAAACAAGAAGATATTACTCATTTTCTCAATGTCCATGAAAGATGCTCCACCCCCGTTGAATTTGTAAATAGCAAGCAGTGGTTTATTAAGATATCTACTCCTGAATTAAAAGAAAAGTGGTTGGAGATGGGTAAAAAAATAAAATGGTATCCCGAAGACAAATTTAAAATACTTGAAATGTGGGTCAATTCTTTGAAGTGGGATTGGTGTATTTCAAGACAAAGATATTATGGAGTGCCATTGCCTATTTGGTATTGTGAGGAATGCTCCGAGCCAATTTTTGCTGATGAAAAAGATTTGCCCGTTAATCCCATAAAGGACAAGCCACCCGTTGATAAATGTCCAAAATGCGGGAGCAATAATATTAAACCAGAAGAAGATGTGATGGATACATGGGCAACATCATCATGCACTCAATTCTTAATAAGAGAATTAGTGGAATCAAAAAAGGACAAAGAAAGATTATATCCTCCAGTTGTTCGCCCAAATGCCTTTGAAATAATAAGGACATGGGATTTTTATTCCATTGTGAGGAGTTTTTATCAATTCAATGATATTCCTTTTGAAAATTTGATGATTTCCGGATGGGGCTTGGGACAAGATGGTAAAAAATTATCAAAAAGATTAAAAAATTATACCCCTCCTGAGGAAGTGATAAGTGAGTACGGAGCTGATTCATTCCGCTATTGGGCGACTGGGGCTGGATTGGGTCAAAATTTAAGATTTAGTTTAGATGAGATTCAAAAAGGTAAAAAAACAACTACAAAACTTTGGAATGCTTTTAAATTTTTATCAATGCAAATTGAAGATTTTGATTTAAATAAAGTCAAAGCATTTAAAGATGCTTCTTTGGATTATTCCGATAATTGGATAATTGAAGAACTTAATTCTACTATTAGATTGGCAACAACAGAGTTTGAGAAATATGAATTTGCAAAAGCGAGAAATTATATTGACGATTTCTTTTGGTCAAAATTTACTGATAGATATTTAGAGTTTGTAAAATATCGGCTTTATGGCGATGATATTGAATCAAAAATTGCGGCTCAGTGGACTTTGTATAAGGTATTTCTTGCCATCTTAAAATTATTTGCCCCAATAATGCCATTCGTCACAGAGGAAATTTATCAATCTGGGTTTAGGGATATTGAGGGGTATAAAAGTATTCATATTTCTAATTGGCCTGATAAGCTATATTTAGAAAATAATCAGAAGAAGGATTTGGCAGAATTTAATATTGTTTTGGATTTAATAGATGAGATTAAGAGATATAAGTCAGAAAATAATTTATCAATTGGAGCGGAATTGGAAAATTATCAATTAGAAAAAATAAAGCCAAACATAGATGTCTTTGGCGATTTCATCAAGAAAGTAATGCGAATCAAGAATTTATCGAGCTAACATGGTTATTCTATTGTCATCAAGCCATTTCTCAATTTCCAAAAGAAAATCATCCATTTTATTGTTGCCTTCTGATGATGCTAATCTCAAAGCTAAATCAACTAAATAGTCTTTTGTTCCATTAATACCATCTTTAATCCAAAAATTATTAATATAAAGAAATGAGAAAAGGGTGGCGGTGGCTATTCTTTTATTTCCATTCTCAAAACAATGCCCCTTTATTAATCCATAATAAAGTATTGCCACTTTTTTATTAAATGTTGGGTATAGATCCTTTTGATTAAATGTTTGATATGGATTATTAAGAATTGCCTCTAACTTATTCTTGTCATGCCTTGAAAAACAAGAAATTGGGTCTGTTTTTGAATCAAAAAAAGTCATCGCCACAGGATGGCACATAGCCCCCATTATTTCAATATCAATTTTCTTAATATTATTTTCACAATCATTTATCATAATCAGCAAGTCGTTTAAAAACATCTCCATATTCTTTTAGTGCTTTTTTTACACCTCTAACGGCTTTCTCCTTCAAATCTTCTTTTTTTCTATGAGATAAACTACTGCCACAACAGCAATGTAATTGATGTTGACAACAACCATCCTTACAACCACTATTTTTAATTTTTTGTATATCTTTATTCATACCCCTACTTTATCATATTTTGACAAAATAAAAAAGAAGTGCCCGGGGAGTCAATTGACTACCCCGGGCTTTTATAGATCCTCGGTGAGGATGATGTATCCCTGAAAGGGATGACTTTCTTATAATGGCTATTAATAGCCATTCTCCTGAGATTCCCTCGTGATACAGGAGTATAACCTCCACGAAGGACTTGGGCTGTAGAGTGAAGAAGCAACTTACTTCTTCACCGGGGGGCCGCCAAGATCGCCCTTATCCCTGCAATTTCCGTTGTGATTCCATCTTGTTTAATTGATACCTGCTGAATTTAACAATTCCCACAGGTATCCCCACTACATGCCACACCGCAAGTCGGATTAGAGATGCACTGGTAATTACTTGCACTGGGTTCAGAAAGCGATGTAATGGTAATTTTGTTCAACTGAAGTTTTTTAGATTTCATTTGAAGCCTCCTTTTCATTATTCTGCTATCTATTATACACGATTTAAATAATTTGTCAATACCCCAAAAACCCCTTTATTTATGCGGATTTTTGAGGTCGCCTTATTTTTTTAAGTGAAAATA